>CALEWN010000383.1 GCA_937925385.1 uncultured Senegalimassilia sp. | reverse complement strand
ATGCGTTTGCCATAAGGTTTCTCCTGTAGATACAAATTTAGGCCCGGTGACTTGAATCAGCGGTCATCCCGGGCCCATCGTCAATCATTATACTCGCCGTTGCCGGTGCTGACAAACGTCCCACAATCGAGTCGGCTATGGGCCTTGCCGATTGAAAAGGCGCGCTTGGAGCACATTGCGGTGCTTCGTTCCGCTAAATCGGCTTGATGGGATGGCGGATCACGGTCTTGAGCTTCTCCGGCGAGCACTTGCGCGGGTCGGAGAGGTAGATCTCGTGATGAAGGCGAGTGCTAGTGAAGTCGGGGGCATAACCCTGCTCGGCTGCGCATGCGTGCATGGCGTCTATGGTCGCCGGCTCGCCGTCGTAAGGCCCGGTGTGCATGCATTGAACGCATAGGCCCTCGTCGACCTTCAGCATCTCGACCGCTGAGAAGTCAAGCTTCTTTTTGGCGGCAGCCTCCGAGACAGCCCAGTCGAAATCGTCGCGAGTGACGAAATCGGGCAGGCGGATGCAGGAGATGAAGTTGAAGTCGCCCTTCCGCGCATTGTCGATCTGACCGCCTGCAGGGTCCTGCCACCAAAACCCCTCGAGCGGCGGCACGACGAAGTCGAAATAGCCCTCGATTTCGCGCGGGCCCTTCTTCGACATCTTGATGGCGTAGGCCACGCCGTAGAGCAGCGGCATGGCGCCCTGGTACTCGCCGCCGTCGATGTTGGGGTCGCCCTTGCCGCGCACGGCGATGTAGCTCATAGGCGGAACGGTCAGGATGCTCGGTTTGCCCGACGGCTTGTAGAGCTCCTTGAATTCCTTCTTGAAATCGTATGCCATTAATCGCCCTCCCATAATGTAAGCTTCCCGCCGATATCGCTTCAGAGATAGCGATAGGCGCGGCTTCGGAAGAAACCGCGCCTATCGGCAGTCATTATATCATAGAACCGAATGGGTGTTCTATTCCCACTCCACCGTGCCGACGGGCTTGGGGGTGAGGTCGTAGCACACGCGGCAGATGCGGGGGACCTCCGCGGTGATGCGGGCGGTGATGCGCTTGAGCAGCGCCCAGTCAAGCTCGGGGACCTCGGCGGTCATGACGTCGACCGTGTTGATGCAGCGGATGATGCAGGGCCAGTCGTAGGCGCGCTTGCCTTCGCGTACGCCGGTTGCGCGGAAGTCGGGCACCACGGCGAAGTACTGCCAGATGGTCAGGCCGGCGTTGTCGATCTCCTCGCGCACGATGGCGTCGGCCTCGCGCAGCGCCTCCAGGCGATCGCGGGTGATGGCGCCGAGGCAGCGAACGCCCAGGCCAGGGCCGGGGAAGGGCTGGCGCTCGACCATGTTCTCGGGCAGGCCGAGCTCACGACCGACCACGCGCACCTCGTCCTTGTACAGCAGCTTGACGGGCTCGCACAGCTCGAACTGCAGGTCATCGGGCAGGCCGCCCACGTTGTGGTGCGCTTTCACGCCGTCCTGGGACTCCAGGATGTCGGGGTAGATGGTGCCCTGTGCCAGGAAGCTGACCTCGTTGCCGACCTTGCGGGCCTCCTCCTCGAACACGCGGATGAACTCGGCGCCGATGATCTTGCGCTTGGCCTCGGGCTCCTCGACGTCGACGAGCTTGCCCAGGAAGCGGTCGGTTGCGTCCACGTAGACCAGGTTCGCGTCCAGCTGGTTCTTGAACACGTCGATGACCTGCTCGCTTTCGCCCTTGCGCATAAGGCCATGGTTGACGTGCACGCAGATGAGCTGCTTGCCGATGGCGCGGATGAGCAGCGCGGCCACGACGGAGCTGTCGACGCCGCCCGAAAGGGCCAGCAGGACCTTCTTGTCGCCGATCTGCTTGCGGATGGCCTCGACCTGCTCGTCGATGAACGCCTGCGCCAGTTCGGGGGTGGTGATGCGAACCATGTCGTCGGGACGCTTGTTCGGATCCATGCAGAGCTCCTTCAGTTCGCGGGTATGCGCTGCCGTGCGCAGCGCACAAGTCATAACTTCATATTATATGCGGAATGGTCCAGGATTGTCTTTGCTGAGACCTGCTTTTTTGCGGCCGAGCAGCGGATTCCTGCGCTCGGCGACAGGCGGGCCGAGCTTGCGTGCCGTTGGGGGCGGCATCTGATTCCC
>CALEWN010000382.1 GCA_937925385.1 uncultured Senegalimassilia sp. | reverse complement strand
GGTTTGCGCGCCCGCGCGGTCAAACCTCACAATCGCCCCTCCACGTGACGCATCATCTTCGGACCCGCTGGCATCCAAACAACCCGATACCAGCACATACACGGCATCATCGCGAGCCGCGACATCGTTGACAGCCTGATACCCGCTCACTTTGCACACGCACACCGGATCAAGGCACTCGGTGAAATCCTCGAGCGTATCGGGATTCAGCTCGGCAGGCGCCGTCGCGAAAAGCGCCGCCACCGACTCGGCATCGTACAGACGCACCGTAAGGTTCACCCCACCGGGATGGCCATTGCCATCGAGAGCATTCTCGGTGAACACGGCGGCGATCAGCCCATCACCCGCCTCGTAAACACCCGACGCCCGCGTCCAAAGCACGCGCTCACCAGGCGAAACCGCAGCGCTCGCATCCGCCCCGCCTGCCGCAACGTCGACAAACGTCGACGTCATCACATAGCCCTCGCCGAAGCCAAGCTGGTACGCATACGTACCCATGACCGGCACGTTCCCCACCACCATGGCGCGAACGGAGCCGGGGAACCGGTTGAGGGGCGCCTCATCGAGCGCCCGGCGCGAGCCAAGGTCCACCAAATAGGCGCGTGCCAAGCCGGAAGCGTCGAAATTCTCGAACGATACCGTCACCAGGCAGCGGTCATCGGGCAGCACGGCGCATTGCAGCACCGCGCTCGTCTGCGGATACGCTGGCAGCGCCGCGCCGTCGATCTTCGCCTCGCTCACCTTCGACGGGTCCTTCTCGTCGATGGTCTCCAAGTACAGGCTCTCGCCGACCGCGCGCAGGAAGCAGTGCGACCCGTCACCACGGGCGAACACCGAAGAGATGCCGACGCCTTCGTCCAGCGGGTCGGTCTCTAGCTCATAGAAGACATGCTTACCGAAGCCGACCAGGCCTGATGGGGAAAACGGCACACGAATCTCCTCGGAATACACCTCGCGCCCATCGGCCACGCCCAACAAGAAGCAACCCGCGGGGAACACCGCTTCGCAGGCGCTGGTCGGCAAAACCTCGCCGGGGTTGAGCTGATATTGCATGGAAACGGTTTCACCGCTCACGTCCGCGGCGGAGAAGATACGCCTTCCGTTGATTTCGAGATACGGGAACGCCCCGTTCTCGAACGCCTTGTACAGCGCAGGATACGACATGGCGAACGTCACAGGACCCCAGTTCAGCAGCGTGCCAGACTGCAAGGAAAGGGAGAAGCTGCCCGGAACCTGCGCATCGGCGTCCGACCAGGAAACGGTCACAGCGCCGGAATCTTCGCCGCATTCGCCAAACGAGAATGTCAAGCCCGTAAAACCGCCGCCGATACTCTCACCGAAATTCGTGGAGGGATACGTGGTCGGCGACACCTCCTGGCCGGCATACAGCATGCACCCGTACCCGTCGCCCGTAATCGCAGCGGGCGCGTAACCGATCCCGGAGGAGTGGGCGGCATCCATGTCGGGGTCAACCAGCTCGATAAGCTGGTTGCCGGGCGCTCCGGAGGTGTTCTTATATAGATAGTCGTCCCCCTCCGCGGAAAGCGCCGCCTGCACACGGAAGAGCCTGAAGCCCGATGGCAGCTTGAAATCCTGACCGCCGCGCTTGTACACCAGCGATTGGTTGCCGGCATAGCGATCATATTGCAGCATATAAAACGACGAGAACAAGCCCTTCGCCGGGTCAAGCAGATCGTCGGAATCGGACACGGCGATAAACCCGCCGCACTCGGCAAGATCGGAGCTCGTGAACGCGGAAAGCACTTGATCAATCGAGTGCTCGTCGAAGTGCTGCGTAACGCCGTCGCGCCGCACATCGATCCCGTCGGCGTTTGCGACCACGCGCACAACCTTGCTTTCATCGATCCAACCGAGCATCCACTTGAAGAAGGCGTTGGTGTCGCCGGCGTTGTTATCCATCAGGTCGAACGTCAGGCACCCCGAACGCCCCGACAAGCCGACCGTCGATTTCCGATAACTGTACAAATCAGGAAGACCGAGCACGTGGCCCGTTTCGTGGATGAGCGTGGAAGCCGCCATCTCCGCAGCGGAGTTGTCGGCCAGCAGGCACGCGTTCCACAGGCGCATGCCGTCCCATGATCGTTCGTACACCTCAGGAGGGGCCTGCTGCGGCACCGTCCATTCCTGACTCCACCAGGTGCTTCCCCATCCAGCATCGGGGCCGGCGAAATGCAGGTACACGCAGTCGATGTACCCATCGCCGTTTCCATCGAATTGCGAAAGGTCCAAGCTCTCGTCAAGCGCATCGAGCGCTTCGACGAACAGCGAGTTGATGTCGTGCTGATAGTAGCTGCGCTCATGTT
>CALEWN010000381.1 GCA_937925385.1 uncultured Senegalimassilia sp. | reverse complement strand
AGGCGCGCTTGTGGTCCTGGGAGGTTGCCATGCAGTGAGCCTTACCGCCGGAAACGAACGCGAGCAGCGAGCACTCCGGGCCGGTCAGGCACTCCTCCACAACCACCTTCGAACCCGCGGAGCCGAACGCGCCGTCGAAACAACTGCGCACGGCGTCCTCGGCAACCTCGATGGTGTCGGCAACCACGACGCCCTTGCCAGCTGCCAGGCCATCGGCCTTCACGACGACGGGAGCGCCCAGCTCATGCACGTACGCAAGCGCCGGCTCCAGCTCGGTGAAGCTGCCATAACGAGCCGTGGGGATGCCGTTGGCCTCCATGAACTCCTTGCTGTACGTCTTGCTGCCCTCAAGCTGCGCACCCTGCGCATCCGGGCCGAAGACCGCCACGCCGGCTTCGCGCAGCACGTCGGCCACGCCCGCCACCAGCGGCGCTTCCGGGCCGATGACCACCAGGTCGATGGCGTTGCCCTTCACGAACCCCAGGACGGCCTGGCCGTCCTCGGCGTTCAGGTCCGCCACGTTCTGCGCGACGGATTCCGTTCCGCCGTTGCCCGGGGCCGCGTACAGGTTGTCGGTACGGGGGGATTTCGCCAAGGCCCACGCAATGGCGTGCTCACGGCCGCCGCCGCCCAAAACCAAGATGTTCATGTAACAAACCCTCCATTTCCAGCTCTCGGATAATATGCGTGTGCGGGACTGCAGACTCATGCAGCCCCGCACGGGATTCGCTTCGCTATTCAGTGACAGCAGTCCATCAAGTTTATCGGCGCCTTACCAGCCGCGCATGATGGTCTGATCGCGATCGGGGCCGACGGCCACGATGCTGATGGGCACGCCCACCTTCTTCTCGAGGTACTCCACGTAGCTCTTGGCGTTCTCCGGCAACTCGTCGAACGTGCGGCAGGCGGTGATGTCCTCGCCTTTCCAGCCGGGCAGCTCCTCGTACACGGGCTTGGCGTGGAACAGCACGCTTTGCTGCATGGGGAAGTAATCGTAGCGCTCGCCGTTGCACTCGTAGGCCACGCACACCTTGATGGTGTCGAAGGCGGAAAGCACGTCGAGCTTGGTCAGGGCCACGTCGGTCAGGCCGTTGACATCGGCGGCGTAGCGCGCGATGACGGCGTCGAACCAACCGCAACGACGCTTGCGGCCCGTGGTCACGCCATACTCATGGCCGACCTGGCACAACGTCTCGCCTTCCTCTGCCTCAAGGCCTTCGCCGCCGTCCTCGGCGTACTTAAGCTCGGTGGGGAAAGGACCGCCGCCGACGCGGGTGATGTAGGCCTTCTGAATGCCCAGCACGCGGTCGATGTTGACCGGGCCCACGCCCGAGCCGGTAGCAGCGCCGCCGGCGCAGCAGGAAGAGGACGTGACATAGGGATACGTACCATGGTCGATGTCGAGCAGGGTGCCCTGCGCGCCCTCGAACAGGATGGACTTGCCCTCGCGCACGGCGTTGTTCAGCATCTGGCTAGTCTCGGCCATGTACTGCTTGAGGATGCGAGCGTACGGCAGGTACTCCTCGCAAATCTCCTCGACCGTGTAGGTGTGCAGGCCGTAGATCTTCTCCAGGATGGCGTTCTTCTGGATGAGCGCCGTCTCGACCTTCAGGCGGAAGATCTTCTCGTCCATGAGGTCCTGGATGCGGATGCCCTTGCGAGCCACCTTATCCTGGTAGCACGGGCCGATGCCGCGCTTGGTGGTGCCAATCTTATGATCGCCCAGGCTCTTCTCGTCGGCGCCGTCGAGATCCTTGTGGTACGGCATGATGACATGCGCGTCGCAGCTGATCTTGAGGTTCTTGCAGGAGATGCCCTCGGCCTCGAGCATGGCCATTTCCTTGACCAGCACGCCGGGATCCACCACCACGCCGTTGCCGATGACGGGAATGGCGTTCTCGTACATGACGCCAGAGGGCATCAGGTGAAGCGCCAGCTTCTTGTCGCCATGGATAACGGTATGGCCTGCGTTGTTGCCGCCCTGATAACGGACGACATAATCATATTCGCTAGCAATGAGATCGGTGATCTTGCCTTTGCCTTCGTCGCCCCATTGGGCGCCAACCAGAACGGTGCTGGGCATGTGTGCGCATCCTTTCGATAACAGTGTCGCAACCCTCACAGTGTACTACAGAACCACTTCGGTAAGGCCCGGATCGGCCACGCGCATGGTTTCAACGATTTCTTCATGGCAGGTCAACAGAATGACCTGGCGATGACGAGCCAGCTGGGCCAACGCCTTCGCCGCGCCTGCCCGGCGCCGGGAATCGAAGTTCACCAGGATGTCGTCCGCGATGATGGGAACGGCGCGTCCCACGTTGTCGGCGGTGACGAGCAGCGCAATGCGTAGCGCCAGGTACAGCTGCTGGCACGTGCCCAATGACAGGTGCACGGGCTCGCGCACGGTGCGCAGCGCGTCGGTCACCTGAAGGCGGCCGTCGGCGCTCATGGACACCTTCACCCACTTGCCCTCGGTCATCAGGCTGAGCAGCTCGCTTGCGCGGGCGTACACCTCGGGCTGGCTTTTGCTCTCCCATGACGCTATGGCCGCCTCGAGCATATGGCGCGCGAGCAGCAGCTTCGCGAACTCCATGGCCGCCTCGTCGCGGCGGGTTTGGAGCTGCTGGGCCTCAAGCTTCAGCTCGTCGAAGCTGCGCTCCCCCTTCGCCCGGGAAAGCAGCTGGCGAAGCTCGCCGTAGCGACGGTTCATATGCTCGCTCGTCTCCATGAGGCCCTCGCGTTGACGCGTCTTGCGCGCGATGAATGCGTCCACGGCTTCAAGCGTGCCGCGTTCGCGGCGCATGCCGATCTCCGCGTACAGCCCCTCGCGCGTTTCGCGGGCCTTCTCAAGCGACTCCTCCAATG
This sequence comes from uncultured Senegalimassilia sp., assembly GCA_937925385.1. Classification (GTDB taxonomy): domain Bacteria; phylum Actinomycetota; class Coriobacteriia; order Coriobacteriales; family Eggerthellaceae; genus Senegalimassilia. Next base: position 1,720 of record CALEWN010000381.1, on the reverse strand, counting down.
CGGTGCGGCGCGACACGAGTGCCTGCTTGCGCTGCACGTACAGGGCGTTCTCCGCGCGCACGTCCTTCGCCTCATCGAGCAGCGCACGGGCGTGGCGCAGGGAGTCTTTCGCCTCGGAAAGCCCCGCGGCGGCAAGCTCGGCCTGCACAGCCTGGCGTTGTTTCCCTTGTTCAGCAAGGCATGCTTCCAGCTTCTTCTTGTCCTGCAGCATGACCCAATGCCGATCCTGAACGCGCTGGGAGCGCTCATCGTCTTTCCTGCCCGGCTTGAACAGCATAATCAGCGAGGCCGCGGCGAGCACCACCGCTACCAGCACCAGGAAAAAGCCCAAAGCAGTGAACGACAGGCTGGTTATCTCGCGGCCGTGCATGAACAGCGGGATGCCTGCGAACATGAAAGCCACCGGCAGCGCCACGGAAAGCCCGATTTGCACGCGCTGCTGACGGCGAACGCGCATGGTCTCATCCTGCTCATCCTGCGTCTCGAGCATCGCCTCGTAGGCCGCCTTCGAGGTTGCGTAGTTGTCGCGCGCCAGGTCGACGGCGTGCTCCATCTTCGCCTCTTGGGTGGCGAGCGCCTCGATGCGATCGCGCAGGTGACGCTCCTCGGTGGCCGTGATGCCCGCCGGCTCTTCAGGGTGTTCGCGCTGCGCGAGCCTATGCTCGCAGCGCAGGCTCTCCTCCTGGGCGCGCAGTTCGGCGATCTTCTCCTGCAGGTCGGCTTCGTCCGCCTCGGTCTTTTCCAGCGTTTTGCGGTTCGCCTTCAACGTTTCGATGGCGGTGTTCAGGTCGCTGATCTTCGCCAACAGCTCATCGCGCTGCGGCTTCATCTCGGCGAACTCGTGGTCCTCGCGCTTCAGACGCTCCACGCGATCGGATTCCGCGGCGATGCGCCGACGCAGGTCGTCTTGTTCCGATTCAAGCTTCACCAGGGATTTCTCGGATGCCGCCGCCTTCGATGTGAACTGCGCCAGGCGCTCCTGCAGCGCCGCCAACGCATGCGCTGGGGAAGCTCCCGTGCCGGAACCGGCCGTGAGCAGCTTCGCCGTCACATCGGTGGTGTTGCGCAGCTGGCGCAGCTCATCGCTGGTCAGGCTGAACATGGTTCGATACGTTTCGCGATCGATATCGTCGGCAACCGACGTGTCGCCCTGCAGGCCATCGACGTTGCGGATGCGCGAGGCCTGCGAGGCCTCGGAACCGTCCTCGTTGGCGAAGAACAGCGTTCCGGCGCGTTCGGCGTTATCGGGTTTGTAGGTGTTGCGCTGACCGCGGGCTTCTTCCCAACCGAACAAAACACCGCCAACGAACTGGGCAAACGTGGTCTTACCGGCCTCGTTGCGGCCGAACACCACGTTCATTCCCGGTCCGAACGGCCCAATCAAGCGATTGGAGAACGCGCCGAACGCATCCATCTTGATATGTTCCAGATACTTGCCCACTAGCGCTCTTCCCCTTGTGACAGCATATCGAGCACCAGGTCCTCTGCCTGCTCCGACAGCTTCCCCACCTTGCCGGCACAGCTCGATGGCATCTGCAGACCACGATCGAGGAATTCCTGCTGCAAGAACGCCACCTGCTCTTCGGGAAGAGACCGTTGCGTCTCGGCGACGCGCAGAAACACCGCCGGGAACAGCCCCTCCTCGCGCAGGGCTTGTTTATCGCGCGGCTCCCGCGTTTCATCAAGCATAGTGTCACAGAAGAACGGGGCATATGAATCG
>CALEWN010000380.1 GCA_937925385.1 uncultured Senegalimassilia sp. | reverse complement strand
GACAATCAGGCCGAGGAAGCTGATTGGACCGATGGTGGCCGTCGAGATGGACGCCAGCAGCACGGCAACGGCGCTGATGAACAGGCGGTTCTTGTTCACGTCGAGGCCGAGGCCGCGCGCCGTCTTATCCTCGAGCGAAAGCAGGTCGCAGCGCTTCGTCACCAGCAGCGCGATGACGAGCCCAGCCGCCGCATAACCTGCAAGCGTCTGCAGATCGCTCCACGTTTTCATGGTGATGTTGGCGTCCACGATACTGGCCACGCCCGACAGCGTGCCGCCCGTTCCCGAGCTGAACGCGCTGGAGATGCCGGAGAACATGGCGCTCACCGCCACGCCCACCAGAATCACGCGCAGCGGCGAAAGCCCGCCGCGCCACGACAGGCTGTACACCAGGCAAAACGCGATCATGCCGCCCGCGAACGCGAACAGCGGCGTGAAGTAGTACAGCGCCGGGGCAAAGGCCGTGACCAGCACGGCGGCCAAGCTCGCGCCGCTGGACACGCCGATGATGCCCGGGTCCGCCAACGGGTTGCGGATGACCGCCTGCAGCAGCGCTCCCGACACCGCCAACGCGGCACCGCCGACCATGGCGATGAAGATGCGCGGAAAACGCAGGTCGTAGATGGTCGCGACCGTGTCGTCGTATTCGACGAACAGGCCGCTGACCAGCTGCTCTGGCGTCACCTGCAAACTGCCGGTGTTCACGGCAACGAAGAACAGCGCCAAAAGCGCCGCCGCCGTTGCCGCGAACACCGCGATTTTCCTTCCGGTGCTTACCATATGGGTTGCCTTTCTAGCCGTAGAGCATGGGTTGCAGCGTTTGCAGCGCGTCGGGATAGTTGAACGCGGCACTCATGCCGAACTGGTCGTATGGCAGGTCGTAGACGCGCCCTTCCTGCACCGCGCGGAAATGCTTCCACACGTCGTTCGTGGCGAATTCGTCGGCGAACATCTGCATGACCTGATCGGGCAGCGCGTGCGCCGTGCGCAAGATGATGTCGGGATCGCGCGCTTGCATATCCTCGGTGTTGACGTTCATGAATTCCTGGTCGGAACCTGCGTACACGTTCTGCCCGCCCGCCAGCGCCACCAAGCTGCCCGCGTAGCTGTTCTCAGTTGCCACGATGTAGCTGCCCGGCAAGCCCATGAGCACCAGCACGCTCGGTTGCGGCTTGCCTTCTACGCTGGCGCGGAAGCCGGCCATGAACGCGTCGTATTCCGTCACCAACGCTTGCGCCTGGTCGCGGCGGTCGAACTTCGCGCCCATGGCGGAGATGCTCGCGTACATGCCATCGACGCTGCGCAAATCCAGGAACATGCATGCCACGGCGATGCCCGCATACTTCGGGCGCAAGTCGTCGATCAGGGTGTTCGGGCTGATCACGCAGCTGGGATGCAACGACTTGAGCGTCTCCAGGTCGGGCGACATGGGGCTTCCCACCTGCGGCAGGTCCGCATATCGCTCAGGTAGGTCGCGGGAGGTGTTGCACACGCCCACCAATTCCAGGTCGAGCTTGTCGCAGATGGTCGCCACCGCCGGCGACGTCGCCACTAGGCGCTGCTGCTCGGAGCCATCGGCGTTGCGGTACGGGTGCTGGTCGACGCAGCCGGCCAGCGGGAAGGCCGCCGCCGACAATGCGGCGCCGGCCAGCCCTCGCGCGAAAGCACGGCGCGTAAGCGGACGGCGCGCTTCGTTTGCGCTGGTCATCGAGTTATTCGCCCTTCGGCTTCGCGGCTGCGGCTGCCGCAGCGGCAGCCTCGGCCTGCTTTGCGCGCTTGGGCTTGAGGTACGCGAAGTACGCCACCGCACCCGCGATCGCCAAGACCACCACGATGCCGCCCGCGATTGCGGCGGTCATCGCGCCGTCAAGCGGCTCGGAGTTATCCTGGCCCTCGGTAGTTTCCTGGCCGTCGGCGTTGTATTCCTTCACGCCCGCGTTCGCCGCACCGCCGGTCTGGGGAGCGGCCTCGCTGGACGCGCCGGAAGCGGCGGATTCGCCGGACGCAGAAGCGGGCGCGGAAGCGGCAGGCTCGGCAGCAGCCGCAGGTTCGGCAGCCTCCTCACCAGGGGTGATGGTCTGCACGAACGGCACGGCATCGGTATTGCCCTCGACAAGGCCCGTCAGCTGCGTGAAGTAGACGACGTCGCGGCCCATCGGCGTCACGTACATGCTCACGCGGATGTTCGACGTCTCGCTGGACACCTGGAAGCGCCAGTCGGCCATGTTGTTCGCAGAATCGACCTGCATCTGCGCCGCCTCAACCGCAGAGAACGCGCCATCGCCGCCGTTGTCGGCCCAGAAGCTCATCGCGCCCATCTGGTCCGCTAGCTTGAAGCGCAACGTGACGAACGTGTTACCCGCCGTGTCCTTCTCCACCAGTGCAGCGGGATACGTGCAGCCCGTGGTCATGGATTCGGCCAGCGCAACATTGCTCTGACCTGCGGAATCCTCGATCGCGCCCGTTACGGGGTTGGCGTACGAGGGCGCTGTAGAGGCGGTGTACACGGCGGAGGTGACCGCGTGAGCCGTGCCGACGAGCACGCTCGAGGAAACGGCGAACGCCACGAGCAAGGCGAACGCAGCTGCGCACACGCCGCGCAAAAGTCGCTTAGTCATAGGAAACAACCTTTCGAACAGGGAAAACAACTTACTTCATACGGCGAACGGGCCGGCCCCGAAAGGAACCGGCCCGTATTCGCACTCAATCCACGCAGCCTAACGCGAGGCGCTCGCGGAAGGAGTTTGCGGCTCCCGCGAGCAAACGGCGCGTTATCGGCGCTGCATGCGACGGCGGGCAACCGCGGCCGCACCGGCCGCCACCGCGGCAACAGCTGCGGCACCGGCCACGCCTGCCACGTTATCGCCGGTCTGGCTGAGGATCTTGCTGCTGGAGGCGACCGCGTTGTCCTGGCCCGTGCCCAGGTCCTTGGCCTGCGACAGCTTCAGGTGCATGTCCGCGATCTGCGCGCCGCCGCCCAGCTGTTCCATCTCCTTGATAGTCATGCTGATGGGCACCACGGTATCGGAGTCGGCCTTCGGGATGGAAACGGTGTACTGGTTTCCGCTTTTCGCCAGGTCGGAGCCGTTATATGCCAGCGAAATGATATGGTTTGCACCCTCGCTCGTGGCCGAGAAGCTCACCTTGAACGTGCCGTCGGACTGCGGGCGGACCAGCGCGGTGTCTCCGAAATACTTGGCGGCCATAGATTCTTCCGTGCTGTTGTGCTTCAGCCACGAAGCGGGCACCTGATAGGTGTGGCCGACCTGGAAGCCCTGCTCAGCCTGCTGACCGTTGGTGTCGGTGGTAGCGCTGCCATTGCCGTCGTTGCCATTGCTGCCGTTGTTGCCACCCGCAGGCGGCTGCGGCGTAACCGGCTTGCCGGAAGCGGTCGGCAAGCTGGCGGTATCCAGGCGCACGCCCATGTCGACGGTGCCGCCGGGCATGGTCACGCTCACCGTGATGTCCTTGTCGATGGCGGGCACCCCGGAAATGGTGAAGGACCCGTCAGCGTTCTGAACTGCGGCTTTGCCCGCATACGTCATAGCCGTCAGGAACTGCTTGCCTTGAGCGTTCGGCGTCACCGTCACGGCATACGAGCCATCTGCGTACGAAACCGTGGCCGTAGCCTCCATGAAATTGGCCGCGGTGGACTGTCCGCCCGTGGTCACGTTGATGAACGAAACCGGCAGCGCATACTTCTTGCCGGCGACCAGCTTGAAGCCGTCCGCCGTGGTCACGGTCTCCCCTTCGGAAGGAGTCGGCGCGGGGGTTTCCGCATCCTTGCTGGCGTTGAACGTTTCAACGGCGGCCTTCAACTTCTCGGTCACGGCATCAACGCCTGCCTGGGGGATCTTGTCGTTGGCAGCCGCCTTCTCAGCAGTCGCAATCGCCTCCTGCAAATCGGCGAACGCCTTATCGGTCTTGTTGCCCTGCCCGATCGCCTTCGCGGCGGCGATCGCCTCGTTCAGCGCGGTTTTGTCGACCTTCTGCTCATCCTGACCGGGGTCGGTCTTGTCGGCGCTGGTATTGAACGTTTCGACGGCGGCCGTGATCGCGTTCACGCCTGCGGTGATGGACGCATCCGTGGCATCGGCGGCGTCGACGGTCGCATACGCATCGGCGATCGCCAGCTGCAGCGCGGAGAACGCCTCGTTGGTCTTGCTGCCCTGCTCGACGGCCTCAGCCTTCACGATCTCCGAGGTCAGACCTGTGCGGTCCACGAACGAGACGTTCGGCGTGGCATTCCCCACCACCAGCTGGAACGGATGCAGATTCGTCATGGTGCCGCGATTGGGGATGCTCACGGTGTATCCGAACGTGATGTCGTACGTATCGGTGATGCTGGACACGGGAATGGAATACGTTGCGGAGCCGTCCTCGTTCACGGTCTTGGCAACCTTCTTGCCCTGATAGGTGACATCACCGAGCGTGTTGCCCTCGCCCAGCGACTTCGCCGTCAGCTCGATGGCGTACGAACCGTTCGATGCGGTCACCTTCACCTTGTCGCTGAACGACCGGGAGGTATCGTATTTCGACCCCTTGAAGTACAGCGTGAACGCATCCTCGTAGGACGGGATGTCGACGCCCTCGTCGATGGTGCTCGTGTCGAACACGGCGCGGGCGCTCGGCGTCATCGGCATGCCCGGAGCCGTCACCTGGAACGTGAGCGCGTCAAGCTTCAAGGTGTTCACCGTGAAGGTGCGCGTGCCGTCGGAGTTATCCACGTAAGGAAGCTCGGAACCGCCGCTCAGCAGCTTCACGCCCATTTCCTTGCCGCTCTCGTTTGCGGTCAGGCTGACGACGTACGTGCCGTTTTGGTACACGGCCTTCGCCGTGGTGGAGAAATAGGCGCCCATCATGGACGAGCTGTCGGAGTCGGCCTTCAGCCACTTGACCTGGACCGTGTAAACCTTACCCTCGACCGGAGCGAAGCCGTTTTCCGCCTGCGCCGCTACCGACGCGTCGCCGCTGCCGGCATCCTGCGCCAAGGCGATCGCCGGCACCACGCCCGTCGCCAGCGTTGCCGCCAGCACCAGCGAGGTGCCCTTGCGCACCACCGTATACCTTGCCTTGCCCATGCTGTTCCTTCCTCTTCCGAAACCCGCCTCTTGCTTCGCGCCGCACACCAAGCCGGCCAACGAAACTAAGGGGTAGCACCTGGACATCGCCAGTTGTTACCCGCTGCTTACAAAACGGGAAAAGTATATTGCATGTAACTTCTTAAGAAAATAACCTTGGGTAACTTTTGCCACTTTTTCTCCAAAAGGCGGGGGCGCATATGCACCCCCGCCTGATGCTGAGCCCCTACCGTTGGCGCTTACGACGCGCAAAGAAGGCCGCGACCGCTGCGAACGCAGCACCGAACACGCCGGCTGCGGCAAGCGGGACAACCGGCACGCTGTCGCCGGTTTGGCTCAGCGCGCCGCCGCCGTTCGATGCGCCGCTGCTGACGCCTGCAGCCCCGTTACCTCCAGCAGCACCGCCATTGTTGCCACCGTTGCCGTTGCCACCCGTGGCGCCGTTGTCGGTTGCAGCACCGTTGCCATTGCCGGCATCGCCGCCATTGCCATTGTTGCTGCCGTTGCCAGCACCGCCGTTACCGCCGCCATTGCCGTTGTCGTTACCGTTGTCGACGCCCGGGTTCGGATTCGGGTTCGGGTTCGGCTCGGGCGAGACATCAGCCTTCACCAGCGCCGACTGCGCTTTCGTCAGCCTCTCAAGCGCGGCGGCGACGTCGTCGCCGCTGGCATCGGAATTCGCCAGAACATCCTCCGCAGCCTTCAGCGCATCGGAGAACGACTTCCAGCTATCAGCGGTGTAATCGGATTCCTTCAGCTGCTTGGCCGCATCGACGGCGCCCTGCAAAGCCGCGGTGTCCGGCTTATCCGGCCCGGGCTCGGGCGCGGGCTCGACCTTCACCAGGGCGTTTTGCGCCTCGGTCAACGTCTTGAGCGCCTCATCGACCGCCTGCTGGTTCGTGGGGTTCGCCAACACGTTCTTGGCGGCGGCGAGCGCCTGCTCGAAGGGCTTCCAGCTATCGGCGGTGTAGTCGGACTGCTGCAGCTTGTCGGCCGCCGCGATGACGCCGGTCAGCGCATCTACGTCCACGCCCGACTCCACCAATGCGCCCTGCGCCCTCGTCAGCGCATCCAGCGCGCTGGCGACCGCCTCCGCGCTCTCCGGATTCACCAGCTGCTGACGCGCAGCGGCCAGCGCCTTCTGGAACGCCTGCCACGACTCGGCGGTGTAATCGCCGCGGTTCAGCACCTCGGCGGCATCCACCGCAGCCTTCAGCGCCGACGTGTCGACATCGGACGCCTCCGCCGCCATGCGCACGGCAACCTCGCCGCTCACCGCGTTCACGGCAATGCCATCGGCCGTGACCACGTGGGCGACCACGCTGTACACGCGATCGGCGGACGCATCGGCATCGCCCTCGGCGCCCGTAGGCGTGTACGTCGCGCCCGTGGCGCCC
>CALEWN010000379.1 GCA_937925385.1 uncultured Senegalimassilia sp. | reverse complement strand
ACCGCCTGCAAGGGTTGCCAGGTTGCCTGCAAGACGTGGAACAACCTGCCGAGCCCTCTGGGCACGAACGAGGCGAAGTGGTCCGGCACGCATCAGAACCCGGCGGACCTCAACGGCGATACGCGATTGATCATCACCTTCAACGAGCTTGAGGGCGATAGCAAGATCAAGCCGGTGAAGTGGGCGTTCGGTCGTCGCGCGTGCCAGCATTGCACCGATGCCCCGTGCGCTTCGGTGTGCCCCGGCGGTGCGCTCGTGCGCAACGAGGAGACCGGCCTCGTGGAGGTTTACCAGGACAAGTGCGTCGGCTGCCAGTACTGCCACAGCGCCTGCCCGTTCGATGTGCCGCGCTACGAGTCCAATGGGCTTCTCGACAAGACCGTCATCGACAAGTGCACGGGTTGCGCCGATCGCGTGGCCCACGGTATGGCGCCGGCTTGCGTTTCCGCCTGCCAGCCCAACGCCCTGCAGTTCGGCGATCGCGACGAGATGATCGCCAAGGGCAAGGAGAAGGTCGCCTGGCTGCATGAGAACGGCTATCCCGATGCCTGCCTGTACGGCGAGCACGAGATGGGCGGCTTGCATGTCATCCAGGTGCTCAAGTACGGCATCGATGCTCATGACCAGGTGCAGGACCCGAAGGCTCCCGCCACGGCCCAGCTCACCCAGATCATGAAGCCGGTCACCGGTGCCATCTCCGGTCTGACCGTCGCCGGTCTGGCTGCCATGTTCGGCTTGGCCATCGGCTACAAGCGCGACAAGCTGGCGTACAACCCCGAGACCGAGGACACGGTGTCGGTGATCACCGGCGACATTGTGCAGCACGGCGATCCGCAGGACGACAAGACGGTGATGGAGCACATCACCGAGAACCTTCCGATCGGTAAGAAGGGGGACAAATAATGAGCCACTCCGTTAACGTTTCCCCGGAAGCCCGCGCCAAGGACGCGGCGTTCCTCCAGGAGCGCGCGGCATCCGGCAAGGAGAAGTACATCGTCCGTCACTCGAAGCAGGCGCGTCTCACGCATGGCATCACGGTTATCGCGTGCATCCTGCTTGCCATTTCGGGCCTGTTCGTGTTCGTTCCGCAGCTTGCGCAGGCGGTCGGCGCCGATACGGTGTTCGTCATCCGCATGTCGCATCGCGTGCTCGGTTTCATCTTCGTGCTGGTGCCCCTTATCAGCGCGATCATGGCTCCGAAGGGTGTTGCCCACATCTTCAAGAACCTGTTCGCGAAGTGGAGCAGCGATGACAAGAAGTGGATGATGCTGTTCTTCCCGTACCTGTTCATGGCGAAGTGGATCCACATGCCCGACCAGGACGAGGTGAAGTCCGGCCAGCGTTTCGCCGACGGCATGCTGTGGCTGGCGGGCGCGCTCATGGGCGTCACCGGCCTGATCTTGGTTGCCGGTTCGACCATTGTCGATCTGGGCACGGGCTATGGCGTGGTGCTGTTCCTGCACGACCTGGGCTTTTTGCTCATCGCCGTGTTCGGCTTGGCCCATATCTTCTTGGGCGGCGGCATCTTCCAGCCTTACCGCGGCACGTACAAGCTGATGTTCGGCAACGGTTTGGTTTCCGAGGCCGATGCTCTGTACCACTGGGGCCACTGGGCTCGTAAGGAGATCTCCTCCGGCAAGAACGTGGTCGAGAAGGATGCCAAGTAGCTCCTGATCGTCTTTGAGACCATGATGGGCGGCGTGCGATGCGCCGCCCATCTAGCCGGTAGCCCGGTGCTTCGCAGACGCCTCTTTCGCAGAGGTGAGCGTCGGGCTACCGTTTACCTGACGGGTCCATGTTGTTGCGCAGCTGGATGGCATGACGTGCATGCAGCTGTTTGCCAACAGGCTTCGGTCGCGTCGATAGATCTTGCGGGCGCACCGCGTGTCAGGTTTCGACTCGACCGTTTCGATGAGACGAAAGCGGTAATCAACTATGGATCTTAACCAAATCGATATGGCCATGAAGGCCTATTTGCCGAAGCTGTCCCAATCCGAGCAGGAACGCTTGCGTTTCTTCCGCACCTTGTGGGGCGTTCAGGCCGAGGTTCAGAAGGAGCATGTTGCAAAGGTCGAGCATGTGATTCCCGATGCGGGCACGCTCAAGGAGTGCTCGAACGCTGAGCAACCGGTGCTGCGCGCGTATCCTGCCGGCATCCCGGCCGATGCGTTGGCCGATGCTGCGCAGCGTTTGGCGGGGGCCATGGCGGCGTTCGAGCAGTTCGACCTTGCAGCCCGTGATGCGCTTGTCGGCGTGCGTTGGGATCGCTTGGTGTCGGCTTCGGATTTGAGCCTGGCGGGAAGCGACCCGGCGGCGTATGTGGAGGCGTTCGTGGACCTTTTGCAGGATGATGGCCTTGGCGAGGATGCCGCACGCATGGGCGGCGCGGTGGTATCGCTGGCGCTGCACGCGCTGTTGGAGCCCGCCGCCCAAGCAGTGCAGGCCGCACGCGTCGCAGGTGACGCCGATCAGCCGTATCCGGTCCATTGCCCGGTGTGCGGTTGCGAGGCTTCCGTGGCTCACGTCGGCCAAGCCGGCACGAAGACCAAGGGCCGTGGTCGTGCGCTGTGGTGCGCGCAATGCGGTTGCGTCTGGGATATCGAGCGCGTGCGCTGCGCCCGTTGCGGTACGCAGAATCAGGGTCACTTGCACTTCTTCAACGTCGAGGGCGACGACGATCATCGCATAGCAACGTGCGACGAGTGCGGCGGCTATGTGCGCACCGTCTATGAAGAGGACGGTCCCATGGCTCAGCTGTATCCGTTCAGCTATGAGGTCGAGGATGTCGTCATGGCGAAGCTTGATTTGATCGCATACCGTCAGCTGGTAGCGCAGGAAGCGCAGCAGGACTAGACGGTAAACTTCATCTTCCGGTGTCCGTTCGAAGGCAGGGGTTTGTCCCCTGCCTTTTTCGTTTTGCGGATAGAGCTGCTGGTCAAGTCTGGATGGGTATCGAGAACAATGGTGAGCACCCTGGCATTTGCGGATGCCGTGACAGGGTTGCGCATTTAGCCGCTGCCCATGTTTGACATGGGCTCGCGGGTGCTCTGTCGGGCATGCTGTATCGCTACTCCGGGACATGTTGTCCTCAAACTTGTACTGTAGCTCTCTCATCAGGTAAAACGTCACATGTACTCAATTTGCATGACAATGGTTTTGGGGGCTTTGGGTACGAAATCACGGGTTTGCATGATAGACGGACCTCTTCGATGGAGGCATCATCGAATGCGTTGAAACGAGCTGACGGGTGCGATCGCCTGTCACGGTACAAGCGATGCGGGCGATGTCGGTTCCGCTTTGCAACATCCTAAAAGGAGGAGTCATCAATGAAGTTTTTGGGCATGGGCGTTCCCGAGCTGCTTATCATCCTGGTCGTCGTTTTGCTTATCTTCGGCCCGAAGAACCTTCCCAAGCTCGGCAGCGCCATCGGCAAGTCCGTTAAAAGCCTGCGCGAGGGCATGACCTCCGACGAGGGCAAGCCCGAGATCGACCTTGACGAAGATGACGAGATCGAGGTCGAGGAGCAGCCTAAGAAGAAGGCCGTCAAGGCTGCCAAGAAGGCTCCCGCCGCTAGCGAGGAATAGGATTTCCATGGGAGCGCAATAGTTCCCGTTACCGGAAATACAGCAAACAGTGAAACGCCCGCGCAAGGTTTTGCACGGGCGTTTCGCTATATTCTGTAGTTCTGTTTTCGGAGGTGATTTGCATCTCGGCTATGGGTTTCAGGCGGCGTTGTTCGCCGTCTTGAAGCGGAGCGTACTGCAAGTCTGTTTTGCGAGGGTTATCTTTTGTGGTCCCTTGCTGGCATGCGAGGGTCTAGGCCGCGCTTGCTGGTACACTTTACGGCATGCAAAATTCGTCATCCCATCATACCGGCGCACTTGATTCGCGCTTCGATCCCGCCCTTATTCGCACGTTGCTCGGGTACGCTTGCCATCAGGCATTCATGTTCGCGCTGTTTTATCTCGGATGGAACAGCGCCCTTACCGTCGGCGGCCTAACGTTCGAGCGCATCGATCTGCTCATCACCTTGCTTTCCGCAGCTGCCACGTTCATCGTGCTGCGCGCCGTTGCGCTGCGCGTGCGCGATGTGCTGTTGAACCGTTCCCTTATGTGGTGCTATGCGCTGCTGCTGGCCATCGGCTCGTCGGTTTCGCTTCCCGATGAATACGGCCTTGTCTCCATGGTCATGGAAGGCGTTTTGGTCGGCGTTCCCTTTGCGTGCATGCTTGCGGCATGGGGCAGGGCGCTTGGCGCCCGTTCCCACGGGGAAAGCTCTCGTGGCGTCTTGCTTGCAACCGCCGTGGCTGCCGTGTTCACGTTCTTGCTCGCCATAGCCTGCACGCGATTCCCGCTGGCCGCTGCGGTGGCGAATCTTCTGCCCTTCGGTAGCGCGTGGGCGCTTGGCGGCATCGAGCCGTTGCTTTCGAGCGAAAGGGGTGAGGGAAGTGTTGCGGCGCAAAAGCCCTCGTCGTTCACGTTCTCAACGCTGTTCGCCTCTGGGGAGCAACGTGTTGAAACGCATCGCATCTCGCGCAAGGTCGTGGGGGGCTCCGTCGTGTTCGGCTTGGCCGGCGGGCTTATGGAGACCTACGCATCCGATCCCGGCAGCGTCGCCACGCCGACGTTTGCGACGACGCTGCTGCTCCTGGCGCTGTTCTGCGCAGGGTCTTTGCAGGTTGTGGGCTTTTCGGCGCGTCGCAGCGGCTCGGATGGCGAAGTCAGTAGGCTGTTGGTCGGCGTGTACCGGCTGGCTTTGCTGCTCATGATGGCGGGATACCTGTTCATGCCCGTACTTGAACCCTATGGCGTTCCTGGCGATTCCATCGTGCTTGCGGGCTACCTGGGCCTTTCCGCCGTGCTCGTCTCGCTGTTCGTGTTGATGGCGAAGCTGACCGGCATGGATGCTGCGCTTTCCTTCTCAAGGGGTTTCGCGGCTCTCTATCTCGGCGAAGCAGGTGGTCTTGCGTTGGGTAACGCGTTGCAGATCGTCTCGCCCTCGGGCGATATCCCCTTCGCCGTAGCCTCTTGCGCGGGCTTCGCCACGCTGTTCGCCTATCTGTTCTTGTTTACGGAAGGCGACTTCCTGGCGCTTTCCCGTATCGCCAAGCAAGCTGACCGCTTCGGAGATGCCTGTCGGGTCATGGCTGCGAAGTTCAAGCTTTCCAAGCGCGAGTCAGAGATCTTGCCGCTGGCGCTTCGGGGCCGAACGGGCGAGCGCATGGCGGCGGAGTTGTTCATCGCGAAAAGCACCGTTGACACCCATTTGCGCCGTATCTATGGGAAATGCGGCGTGCATAGTCGACAAGAGTTGATCGACCTGGGCGAACTTGAATCCCAGGCATTGCTATCCGGTAAGGAGTCGTGATCTGCATGGTGAACGAGACGTTGTTGGAAACGCTGCGAGGCATCGTTGGTTCGCAGGCGGTCCGCAAGGATGTGCCCATGAGCGGGCTGACCACGTTTCAGATCGGCGGTCCTGCCGCCGTGGTGGTCGAGCCGTCTTGCGTACAGGAGGCGGCAGACGTTTTAGCTGCTTGCCATGAAGCGGGCCAACCTGTGCGTTTGCTGGGCCTGGGCAGCGACTTGCTAGTGGCTGATGCCGGCGTGCCCGAGGTCATCGTGCGATTCGCCGAGCGTTTTTCGGGTGTCTCCGTGGAAGGTTCCCGCATGACGGTTGAAGCCGGCGCCTCCAACGCCCAGGTTGCCCAGGCTGCGCTCGCTGCGGGATTGGCGGGTTACGAGTTCGCCAGCGGTATTCCCGGCACCATCGGCGGCGCCGCCATCATGAACGCCGGCGCCTATGGCGGGGAGTTCCGCGACGTGTGCTGCTCGCTCGTGTGCGCCACGCCGCAAGGGCACGTGGTTAACCTTCATGCGTGGCAGGCATGCTGGGGATATCGTCATTCCATGATGGGCGATGCGGGATGGGCCGTGCTCTCGGCAACCTTGCAGCTGCGCTCCGACTCGCCTGACGCCATCCGCGAGCGCATGGACGATCTTGCCCAGCGCCGCGCCGATAAGCAGCCTTTGGAAATGTCGAGCGCCGGCAGCACTTTCAAGCGTCCTGCCGGGTACTTCGCCGGCAAGCTCATTCAGGATGCGGGCTTGCGCGGCTTTCGCGTAGGCGGTGCGCAGGTTTCCGAGAAGCATACGGGTTTCGTGGTCAACGCCGGCGGGGCGACTGCGCGCGATGTGCGCGACCTCATCGCCGAGGTGCAGCGTCGCGTCTACGAGATGGAAGGCGTGCGCATGTACCCCGAGGTGCGCATGTGGGGTTTTGACGACGAGCAATAGGGGCGCGTCCGGAAGGCCGGGCGCCGTTGTTTTGCGCGCAGGTGGAAGTTCGAGGTAGGCAGGGGAGAGAGTCCAAGATGTTCAAGATCAACCATGCGGTGCTGCATGTGTTCGACTTCGTGTCGTGCGTGAACGTGTTTTCCGAAGATGAGCTGGATTTGACGAACAAAAACGTCAAATC
>CALEWN010000378.1 GCA_937925385.1 uncultured Senegalimassilia sp. | reverse complement strand
AGCGTTGGCCGCCTTTTCCGCCGTGTAGTAGGAGCTGCGGGTTTTGCCAGCGCTGACGGTGACCTCGAGCTGCGCGCTGCACGTGGCGCCCGCGATGGCAACGCCGTTGCACAGCCATTGATACGTCACCGTCGCCCCTTCGGGAGCCGTGACGCTTGCGGCAAGCTCGGGCATAGGCTGCCCCGCCGCCACGATCACCACGCCGGACTTGTTAAGCGAAACCGTCGGCTGCATGCCCGCAAGTGTGGCCTTCTCGGTAAGCAACGTGGCGTCGCGGACCTCGACGAGCACCGAGGATCCATCGGAGGGAACGTTCCAGTTCACCGTGTCGGCGGTCGACCAATCCTGCAGCACCTTCCGCTGGCCGTTCGGAGACACCTCCGTAAAGCGGAACTGCTTGTCGCCGCGCACGCCGCCTTGCGCCGTCGCTTTAAGCGGCGTCACCGTGCCCGCCTCTACCGCGCCCACGGCGGAAAGCGATACCGAAAGCGGGGTGTACTCAAGCAGCTGGTCTTCCGACAGCGTGCCGTACGTGCCCGCGATGGCCGCCCTCGCCGTCTCCCAGCCCTTGGAGCCGGCAGGCGCGTAAATGCGCACTTCGGAGGCATAGCTTCCGAAACTCCAAGGCATCTCGAGCTTCTCGCAATCCGCCGGGACCACGATGGTCTTCGGGAACGTGCCGGATGCGCTGAAGCTCAGGTCTGTCATGCCCGGGCCGAAGTAGGCCGTCTGCATGATCGAATCGTCCTGCAGCGAGCTCGACACGTACGAGCCGCCCTGCCCGCCGCGCACGATCAGGTGCGCGGGCACATGGCCCGAGAACGGCGATGCGCCGATATAGTTGTCCGGGTTACCGAGCTGTTTGATGCTAGTCCCGAACTCGACGAAGTCAAGGTTCAGATCCCAGTTGAACGCCGTGTCCGCCACGGTCTCCAGGCTATCGGGCAACACGACCTCGCTCAAGGAATCGCACGTGTTGAATGCGCCCCACCCGATGCTCTTCACGCCCTCGGGGATGACCACGCGCTCGATCACGCGATTGGAGCGGAACGCCTCGCGATCAATGGAAACGGTGCCGTTCTGCACGATAACGTCGGCGGTCTTGCTGGCGGCGGCGGATTTCACCAGATGCAGACCGTCATCCGTCTGCGCGTACAGCACGTTATCGACTGCGGAGTACACCGGGTTCGCGCCGGCGACCGTCAGCACCTCAAGCGCGTTTGCGCCCGGGAACAGGTCGGCGCCGCCCGAGGTCAGCCCCGCGCCGATATGCGCGCGCGTCATGCCCGTCAGGTTCTTGAACGCGTTCGACCCCACCTCGGCAACGGAGTCGGGGAGGATGATCACCGTGATCGCTCCATCGTACGTCGCCGTATCCGTATCGTCGCCGGAGGCCGTTGAGGCATCATATCCGTAATCGCCGTCGCCCGAGGAAGAGCCGCTCTCCTCATCCGAGAAGGCAAGCGAACCGATCTTCGTCAGCTTGTTCAGGTCGGGACACGCACTTGGAGAACGCGCGCTGCGGCACCTCGACCGCGCCGCCGATGTTGACGTACGCCAACGATGAGCAGCCCATGAACGCCTGCTCGCCCATAGTCTCGAAACCGTCGGGGAGCACGACCGAGGACAGCGCCGCACCGGCGAAGCCGTTCGCACCGATGGACGCAAGTCCCTCCGGCATGTTCACCTTCGACACCTGCGCACCGCTGAAGGCGCTGGCCGCGATGTCCTTGACGGTTTCGGGGACGGTGTACACCCCGCCTGCCGCCTTCTTCGCCGCGGGGAACGCGACCAGCTGCGTTTTGTCCTTGTTGAACAGCACGCCGTCCGCAACGGAGTAGTTGGCGACTGAGTCGTCGGCCTTGAACTCGAGCAGCGACCCGTCGCCTACGAACGCTTCCGTCAGCGCGCCGGCGGGCACCTGCCTGCCCACCGTCACGGTGTTGAGCTGCTTCATGTTCGAGAAAACGCCGCTGCCCAGGTTGGCTAATGAATCGGGCAGCACGACCTCTGCCGCGTTGGTCCCGGAGAATGCGCCGTCGCCGATGGATACCAGGCCCTCGTTGAGCACGAGCGTCTTCAAGCTCGAGTCGTTGGCAAAGGCGTTCGACTCGACCGTCTTCACATTCGAGGGCAGCTTCACGCTCTGCAGGCGGGCACCGCTGAACGCCCCTTTGCCGATGGTCGTCAAGCTCGACGGCAAGCCCTCTGCCACGGAGCCGGAAGCGTCGCGAACCTTGATCTTGTTGAGAGCCGAGCATGCGTCGAACGCGTTCGCGCCGATGGTCTCGACCTTATCGGACATGGTCATATCGGAAAGCTGGATGCAATTCTCGAACGCGCTGGCCGGGATGGAGGTTACGCCGTCGGGAAGCACCACGCGCTGCACCGAGGAGGTGGAAAACGCCTCGGAGCCGATGGAGGTCACGCCCTCGGGGAGCTCGATCTCGGCAAGCCCTTGGGTGCCGAAGAACGCGCGGTCGCCGATGCCGGTGAGCTTGCTGCCGGATTCGAAGCGCACCTGACCCAGGTTGTGCGTGCTCTTGAACGCCTCCTTGCCGATGGAGGTCACGCTGTACGGGATGGAAACGCTCTGGATGTCCGACCCGGAGAACGCGCCGTCGGCGATGACGGAAACGTCGTTGGGGATGGAGATGTTCGTGGATTCGCCCGTGTATCCGGTAAGCGCGCCGCTCTCATCGATCGCGAAGTCGCCGTAGTCGGCCTGCTGCGCCCGCACGTGGATGGTGGCGGACTTCCTCTCGCCCTTGGAGTTCGTCACCGTGGCGGTCACGTCCGCGTCGCCCGTTTGTCCTTGGGCAGCAAGCGTCACGCGGTTGGCGACCTGCTTGAGCTTCGGGTCGGCCTGCTGCACCTTCACGACGGACTCGTCGCTGCTGGTCCAGGTCACTCCACCGGCCGCGCAGTCGTCGGACACGAGGGCTGCGACGTCGAGGGTGCCGTCGAGCAGCAGCTGCGCGCTATCCTGCGACAGAGCCACGCCGGTATCGGCGGAAACCTGCTCTACTTTCACCTGGGCCTTTGCGCTGACGGCGGGGTTGTCGGCCACGGACACGGTGATCTGCGCCTCGCCCTCCGCAACGCCCGTGAGCTGGCCGTTCTCATCGACGGCGACCACATCGGGATTGCTGGACGCCCAGGTCAGCTTCGTCTGCGTGGAGTCGGCCGGTACAACGGTCGCCTGCAGGCTGCTCACCTGGCCGGGGGCGAGCTTCACGGAATCGGCCGACAGCGTCACGCCCGTCGCGGGAACCGGGTTCACCACGATCTCGACGTCGCTGCTGATGTTGCTGCCGTAATCCCACGCGCGCATATGCACGACGTTGGGGAACGCCGCGCCGTTGCTGCCCGGTCCCTTCCAGCCGTTCCAAGCGCTCTTAAGCGCGGAAACGGGCACGGAGACATGCCATGTGCGCGTGCCATCGGCGTTTTCCACCGAATCGGAGATGGTGCTATCGGCCCAGGAACTGGTCGGGCAGACCACCTGGTAGTAGCAGCCGTCGGCTTTCTTCGCATCGTCATCGGGACCGATGAAGTTCACACCGGCAAACCACGAGGAGTCCGTCACATCGAATGTCACCGTGCGCGCGTCGTCGTCGCCGGTCAGCTGGACATTCGATACCTCGGGCTTCTTCGTATCGTAGTAGAAGTCCTGGTCAAGCGTCTGCTGAGCCGCATCGTCGGTTGCCAGGGTCGCCGTACGGCGCAGCGTGTACCTGCCGTCCGGCAGCTGGTTCCCGTCTTCACCCAAGCCATCGAACACGGGCTTGGAGGAGTTGTCGCCCAAATAGTAGTCCTCGACGTACAGGTAGTTGCCCACGCTGTCGTTGTACGTCGTCTTCGAAACCCAGTTATAGCTGAACGAGCGCACGCTCTCGCCATCGGCGTTCAGGTAATCGTACGCCAGCGTGCTCGCGTTACGCTGCATGGTGGTGAACGGTACCAGGCGCGTCGGGGCATCGGTTGCCGGCGACGAGGAGACGACCGCCTTCGACAAGTCGGCGCTTCCGTATTTGTCCAGGGGGTTCTTGCCAAGGGAGGTGGACGTGCCCTGGTTCATGAGCGAGCTGCCGACGATGTGCTCGTCGCCGCTTCCGGCCACCGCATCGATGGCGGGCTGCTGGTCCCAGTCGCCGTAGAAGCCCAGGAAGGGAGCAGACAGGTCGACGCCGCCGTTTTGCGCCGCCAGCTTCACGAAGCCCTCGACGTAAGCGCCGTTCGAGGCGCTTTCCGCAACGAACGACTTGAACGCGTCATCCGCCGTCACGTTGACGACGAGCGTCGCGCTTCCGCCCAGATTATTGTCCGGGTCGTTGGCGGGGACGGTGATGGCTTCGCCCTGCGCATCGCCGCCGAAGCTCACCTCGATGCCACGGCCCGTCCAGTTGTAGTCGCTGCCCGTGAACACGCCGTTCGCGATCTGCTCGGACATCGCCGCCGCATCGAGCGTATAGGTTTGCTCCTGCTTGGTCAGGTTGTTCAGCTTCAGTGTGAAGCTCCATACACCGTCGGCGGATTCGCCCATTTCGCCCTTCGGACGGTCGTTATCGGAGTCTTCGCACGTCAGATACACGGGCGTGGTGGTCGCCGCCTTCGCATTCACCAGGCCGGCGCCCTGGAAGCGGGGGCTGTAGTACGTTTCGGGGCCTTCGTCGACCATGGGGTCGGCAATGGGGGAGGCGGTGGACATGAGCAGCTGCGAGATCAGCATGCTTTTCGCGGAATCTGAATACCAGGCGAACTTGCTGTCGGACTCCACGTATTCGCGCACCAGCGCCGAGATGCCGGCGACCTGCGGCGTTGCCATGGACGTGCCCGACTTGTAATCGTAGTCGTTGTTCGGCACCGTGGAATAGATGTTACCGCCAGGCGCCGTCACCTCGGGCTTGATCTTCAGGTCCGTCGTGGGTCCCCAGCTGCTGAAATCGCTCATGGTGAACGCGGTGGCAGAGGCGGTCGTCAGGCCGGATTCCTTCACGATGCGCTTGTCGGCGGCCGCCAGCAGGGCCTCGCCGGATGCCTTCGTCACCATGATGGCGGTGGTGTCCTCGCTATCGATGGAGAACGAGGTCAGCTTCTCGTCGCGATCGTCGTAGATGACCACGGCAAACGGCGACAGGGCGCCGATGTTGTTCACCTTGTCGGCGAATGTCAGGTCCGAACCGTCGGAAGCCGCACCGCGCTTGACCAGCACAATCGTCTTGCGATCCATGCCATCGGGATACGCTTCCTTCAGCCTCTCAACATCCGACGCATCGCCGACGCCGCCGTCGACGTACTCGTACGAACCGTCTTCGAGCGCCGAGAACTTCGGGGATCCCCAGTAGCTCTGGTTATCCGCCTCGATATACGGGATGACCGTGCCATCTGCCGCTTTGAACGCAGGCGACGCCTCGGCGTTGTTCACGCTGGCCACGGCCACGGTGCCCGGCATGGCTGACGGATACGACAGCACGGAGCTGTCGGGGTCGGAGGCGTAGGGCTTGTTCTGCCCGGACTTGTTCTTGTAGCCCGACGTGTATGAGTTGCCGGCTGCCATGTTCACCGACGCGCCCGTCGCCGTCAGGCTGTCGATGGCGTCGCCGTACGTTGCGGCCGCGGCATCGGAGAAGCCGGCGTCGCTGCCAAGCGAAACGTTCACGGAATCGGGGGCCAGCACCACCGCATCGTCGAAGGCGGCAAGCAACGAGCTGTCGTAGATAGTGCCGTCGGAGTTGCAGCTGACCTTCAGCATAGCTATCTGAGAATCGGACGCCGTGCCCTGGACCTCGCCGGCGTTCGCGCCGATGATGCCGGCAACGTGCGTGCCGTGGTCCATACCGGACAGCGAACCCGGGTCGACGTCGCTGTCATGGTCGGCGTAGTCGTACACGAAGGGGATCTTCTCGCTCACGTAGCGGCCGTTCTTGCCCTCGCCCATCTTCGTCATCTTGCCGTTGACGTCGGACTCCGTTTCGGCGAGCTTGGAATCGTCCAAGTCGCCCTTGAAGGCGGAATGGTTCACGTCGAGCCCGGAGTCGATGATGGCGATAAGCTGGCCGTCGCCTTTCTGCTCGATCTGGTCGGCAGCTGTCATGTCAAGCGAGGTTTGGTTGGCGGGCGCATCCTGCATCCCCTGGTCGGCGGGCACCTCATAGCCCTTCTCGATGAAGGCGTTCTTCACGCCGTCCAGGCCCTGAATGGTTTCAAGGAGGTTGGCGGGCGCCTTGATGGCAAAGCCGTCGATGGCATGATAGTAGTCGTAGAGTTCCTGGAACTCAGGCTGCTCCGCATCGTCGGCGCCACGTGCGGCATTCTCCGACGAGGATTCGCCGTCGCCCAGCAAGCCGAACAGGCTGAAGCCCTGGCCCTGGTCCTGCTCCACCATGTCACGGATCTGATTCTTGAAGTAGCTGTGACGGTCCTGGTTCACCGTCCCCATCACGCGGCTGAACAAGCTGACACCGCGTGCGCCCGCGCCGTCCTCCAATTGCACGATGATGGTGACGTTGCCTTGCCCGTCCGCATCCGCGGCGGCTTGCTGCATCGCCTGTTCAACGGCGCTTGCCGTCGACGGCTGGGCGCTATCGTCCGCATCCGCCGCAAACGCCGCGGTCGAGGGAACCATCAACGTTCCCACCAGCGTCAACGCAAGGCCCGATCGTATAACACGCCTTCCTTTGAGCTCTTCTCCCATGAGCATCCTTCCCGATTCACCTCTATGGTTCATTTCGCGGCCCGGCGAACAACGGAGCAGCGCGGACCCACTGCGCGCCAAGACCGCGACCCGGATGAGACCTTGGGTAACGGTTTCAAGTTCCCGAAGTTACCCTTGTCATACAAAACGAATGAAGTATACCGTAGGCAACAATTTGGCAACTGCATGTACAACCGCAGTTAACTTTCACTATGGGTTCTCCATAAAGTTCACCACGGTTACCCGTGTGGCGGTTGTGCGGAGCCGGGCGCTTGCGGGCGATTGACGCTTGCGCTCGGGCGGAGGGCCGGGTATTCTATAGCTATTGAGATTGATTCTCATTAACGATTCCACCGGAACCACTACTTCAGACGAGAAGGAGTATCACCATGAATAAGCGCACCGAGCTGCCCACCGCAAATAATTCCTCCAACTTCAACCGCGTCGCCGGCGCAACCTGCGAGGTCGGCACCACGCTGGAGAACCTGAAGGCCGCCGTGTGCGGCGAGACGGGCGCTTCCGCCAAGTACGCCGCCTGCGCCAAGCTTGCCAAGGAAAAGGGCTACGAGCAGCTGGGCCGTCTGTGGGAGGCAACCAGCGCTGCCGAGCAGGTGCACATCCGCCTGGAGGCCGGCCTGGTAGAGGAGCTTGAGCCGGGTTACGAGCGCCCCACGGCCGACGCCCCCGAGCTGGAAGAGATCGACCTGAACCTCATCGCCTCCGCCAACGGCGAGATCTTCGAGACCTCCGACATGTACCCGGGCTTCATCGCGAAGGCCCAGGAGGAGGGCAACGACAAGGCCGTCCAGGTGTTCACCAAGGCCAAGCTGGCCGAGGCCGTGCACGCCGAGCTGTACCTGCAGGCGTACAACAACATCGACGCCGCCGATGACGACTCCTACTTCCTGTGCCCGGGCTGCGGCTACATCGAGAAGGGTTCCGCCGCCCCCGAGAACTGCCCGATCTGCGGCGCTCCCGCCATGGTGTTCAAGCTGTTATATGCTGCAGCAAAACTAACGGGTTCCATCCCGGGCCGAGCTAACGCTCGGCCCTTTTCGTTTCCGTGGGGAGATTGCCGGCAGCACGCGATGCTGCCGCCCGATTGGGCGGCGGCATCGCATCCCTACTTCCCCACCTCCAGCAGCACTTGGCCGCCGAGGGATTCCACACGGGCGGCCTTTCTCGTACTTGCTGCCAAAAATCGCGCGAGTGCGTGTAGATACCGCCGGCTCTAACCATATCGGTGGCCAATCCTGCTCAAAGCGATCTTAATGCTTGCGTTCATGACATAAATCGATGTGTACGATACACTCATCGCTCCTAGGCAATGAAACATACACGCACTCGCGCGATTTTTGGCAGCAATTAGCCCGAAGCGACCCCAAAAGGGGCTGCAGCCCGCCGGCGTCGCGCCTCGAGGACAGCAGGCGGGCATGCCAAGCCCCAGCCCCTACTTCCCCATCTCCAACAGCACCTCGCCTTCGAGCGATTCCACGCGGGCGGCACGCACGCGTCCCGCCTCCAGCTCGATGAAACCGACCGATGCCGGGAACCCGCCGCGCGGGCGGCTGCAGCTTCCCGGGCAGATGAGCAGGCTGGCCGGATACGCATCGCGGCCGGTGAGGATCTCGGGGATGTGGGTGTGCCCGTGCACGCACACCTGCGGCAGCGGGTCGCCTGGCGCGATGGCGCGCGAGCCGTTGAAACCGATGCGCACGTCGTTGGGATAGTGCGCGACCAGGAAGCGCACGCCATCGATGACCGGATAGGCGAACCGGGTCACGCTCTTGCCGTACTCGTCGTAGTCGTTGTTGCCCAGCACCGCCGTGGTGGGCGCCATGATCTGCAGCTCGCGCAAAATACCGGGGTCGCAGATGTCGCCTGCATGGATAATGTGGTTGCAATACGCCAAAGCGCCCAGCGCCGCATCGGGCAGGCGCCCATGCGTGTCCGAGATCAATCCGACCAGCTTCATGCAGGCATCACCCTTCCTTTTAGGCGAACAGCGCCCTACCCCTTTTCCACCAGGTCGATCAGGTCTTGGTGCGAGTGGATGTCCAGCTTCGCGTATATGTGCTTGACGTGGGCTTTCACCGTGTTGCGCGATACCACCAGCTGCTCCTGGATGTAGGCGCGGTCGCGGCCGCGCGCGAGCATCTGAAACACCTCGAGCTCGCGCGGGGTCAGGCTGTACCGGCTTGCCAGCGCCTGGCAGCGCTCGTCGAACGTGGCCTTGGGCGCCTCGACCACCGCCGTCTCGACCGGCGTTACGCCGTCGATGACCTCGCGGAAGCTGAACCGCCGCAGCCCGATAAGCACATAGCCGACGAACAGCAAAATCAGCGCCGCGGCGAACAAGTCGAACAACGGCGTGCCCATGCCGGCGAGCACATTCGCGCGCACGCCCACCGCCGCACCCAGTGTAGACCCCAGACCCGAGATGCCGCGGCCCCACGCGAACGCCGCCACCGCGCCGCGGCTGTTGCGCGCCGCCACCGCGACGAGCACCGCCCATGCAACCATGTCGAACAGCATGTTGCCCGTGGACAGCAGCAACACCGTTGCGGTGCTCGAGCGCGGCAGGTCCATGGTCATGGCCAAGAAGCCCGCCACGATGAGCAGCACCGACACCTGCACGAGCAAATCGGCGGGGAAACGCCTCTCGGACAGCAGCGCCCAAACGGCCACCATCGCCACGGGCAGGATCACGAAAAACGAGGACAACGGCGCGCCGCCGACCTCGCCGAAGCGCAACGAACAGCCGAACGCCACGCGGAACAGGAACAGGCACACGAACAGCTGGCTGGCCAACGGCAAGAACGACGACGGCCGCGTGACCGAGAAATCGTGCGGAGCCTCGCCGGCCTGCGTCTGCTCGAGCACGGGGCGCGCATCGCGCCACGACAGGGTCCATGCGGCGAAGGGAGCCGCCAAGAAGATCGCCATACCCGCCCACACGGGCAGGAGCCAGGCGAACGCCGACGTCGCTCCCTGCACCACGAACGCCAGCGGGACCAGCACGCCCGCCTGGGCAGAGGACAGCCGCGACGCCGCGATGCCCGCGATCAGAACGCACCAGGCGCGGCCAACCGCCAACGCGCACGACGTCAGCACCAGCAACGGCGCGCTTCCCAACCCCAGCGCCAACGGAAGGGCGCAGCCTGCCGCCATAAGGACAAGGGCGCCCGCATTCAACGCCCGCACATGCAAAAGCGCAGGCCGGAACGTTGCAAGCAAACCGATTGCTATAAGGACGGCCGCGTTGACCGTGATAGATATGTCGCGAGCATATGTGAACACCCCGTCGAAGAACGGGAACACCGACACGTTCATGAACGACGAGACCGAAAGCACCAGCGACAGCGCGGCGAACGAGCGCCAAAACGCCGGCGTAAACAGGCCCCGCGCGTTGGCGCGGCCGGCTTTGGTATGCAGCTTCTTATCGGTCATGCCCGCATTCTATCATGGCGATATAGCGAAAGCGCCGTGCACCCAAAGGTGCACGGCGCTTCATACGCTAACTTTCCGGCAGGTGCTACGCCTGGCCGGTTGCCGCCAACATGCCGGCGCGACGGCCTTCGACCATGGTGCGGCCGCAGGCCAGGCCCGTGAACAGGTTCGGGTAGCTGGTGCTGAAGAAGCCGCCCGAGCAGTCGCCGGCCATATACAGGCCCTCGATCTCGGAACCGTCCTCGCGGAAGGGGTGCATGTTCGTGTCGATGCGCACGCCGTCGAGCGTGGCCAGGAACCATGCGCCAGTGCGGATGCCGTAATACGGCGGGGTCTTCAGCGGAATCAGACGGTAGGGCTCCTTGTTGTAGTCCTCGTCCTTGCCGTTCTCCGCCATCTGGTTGTAGCGGTTGAACGTCTCCACGAAGTTGTCCACCGGGATGTTCAGCTTCTGCGCCAGCTCCTCGGGGGTGTCGGCCTTCTGCAGATAGCCCTTCTCAAGCAGCGGATCGAAGAACATCTTGGGCATCAGGCTGATGGGCATGTTCGACGGGCTGCCGTTGTCGAACGGGTACAGGCGGCAGCAGCCGACCTCGTTCATCTGCTTGACCTGCTCGACATAGTCGCTGTCGAAGATGTCGCAGTAGGTGTGACCAGGCTGCATGACGGTAGAGTGCAGCATGTAGTCGTACGGGCCGGACTCGTTGCAGAAGCGCTTGCCGTTGAGGTTGACCTTCATGAACGGCTGCTCGCCGAACCAGTACCACTCGCCCACGATGCCGTCACCCGCCTTCTCATCAGGCTTAACGGCCGCACGGTTGAACATGCACGCGGCGCCGATGGGGTCCATCTGGCCGCCGACCCACATCGCGGCCTTGATGCCGTCGCCCGTGGGGTTGCCGCCGGTGCCGTTGCGGGCGATGGAGATGCGCATCTTCTGGTTCCAGGGCTGGCGCGCCTCCATCATCTCCAGGTTGTTGCCGTAGCCGCCCGTCGCCAGGATGACGCCCTTGGGAGCGTTGATGCGGATGTAGTGGCGGTCGTTCACGTCGCGGGCGATAACGCCGGTCACGCGGTTGTTCTCGTCCTGCTCCAGCTTGATGAGCTCGGTGGACCAGCGGAACTCGGCGCCCTTCTCCTCGGCGTACTCCTTGAGCGACACGCCGAAGTTGAAGTTCTTGTCCTCCTTGCCCTTGTCGGTCTTGTTCGGACTATGGCCGGTCGCCCACGCCTTGTCGCGCGCGCCCTGGCCCTCCGTGCCGACGGAGCCCTCGAACTGCATGACCAGGTGACCGTCGCGCTCGACGATCTCGGTGAGCCAGTCGATCAGGTCGCCGGACTCGTTCGCCCACAGCTTCACCAGGTCGTAATCGATGAAGCCGTTGGCATAGCGGACGATGTCCTCCATAGCCTCCATCTTGTCGATCTTGAACTGCGGGTACTCGTCGAACGAGGCAAGCTGCAGCTTCGAATCGATGGCGCCGATATCCTCGCGCGGGGCGAGCACGGTGGGAGTGCGGTCGATGCCGAGCACCTTCGCGCCGTTCTCGGCGGCGGAGATGACCGCGGGCAGACCGGCGGTACGGCAGCCCACGACCAGCACCTCGGTGTCGATGGTCTCGGTGATGTCACGCTCGGCGACCTCGGGAGCCTGACCCAGCCAGCTGGGCGTGCCGGGCACCTGGCCGGCGCTCGCGTTCACCGGCTCCTCACCGGCGGGGACGGTGTAACCGTTGCCGCAGCCGGTCAGCGCACCCATGGCGGCGGCGCCGATGGCCGTGATGCCGGCGCCCTTGAGGAAGGTGCGGCGGTCGAGTCCGTTATGCTGCATTCGGGGCCTCCCATCCCTCGGGCATGTTCAGGTTGTGGCACTGGTTGCACATGAGCACGCTCTTCTCGTGAGCCTTGTGGCAGTCGCCGCACTCGAGCGCCATGTCCTGGTGGCTGCTGTGCGGGTTGAACTTCTCGTCGTTGCCCTCGAAGCCCCAGGTGCTGGCGACCACGTCGTTCATGTCATGGCAGCCGCTCTTGGCGCAGAACTCCTCGCTGGCCATGTCGGCGCCATCGGCCAGCTTCGTGTCATCGGCGGTCATGGGATAGTCGTCGGCGACCCACTTCATGGCCTCGCCCACCTGCTCGGTGATCACGGGCTCATGGCAGCTCAGGCAATTGTTGCCCGCCTCAGCGTGCGCGGTCACCAGCATGCCCTGGTCGCCGCTGTAGTACGTGTCCACGTAGCTGTCCATGGGGCTGTGGCAGATGGCGTTGCAGAAGCTGGGCGTCTCGTGCCACACCCAGAAACCTGCGCCCGCCACCACGATCACGACGGCCACGACGCCGCCGATGATCCAGCCGCGCTTGGCCTTGCGCTTCGGGGAAGGCGCTTGCGCGCCCTCACCGGGCCGGGAGAACTTCTCGTCTTCAGCCATTCGTTCCGCTCCTTTTCCTTAGAACCTTCGGCAAGCCCGGCGGGTACGACGACGCTCGAGGAAGACGTCGGCGGCCGGATGGCGGCCGCACGCTGGCGAAAGCGACGCGTTGCGCCGTGTCCCACCCGCCGGACTTGCCGCGGGGCCCTCCACGGCCCCACCCAACGCGCACATCATGCGCTCGCACAAGCGCGTACGCCTAGTACCCCCGCGGGGTAAACTTTGCGTTTACGCAGGTGAGAGTGGGGTAAGAAAACGCAGAAGACCCCGCCGCGGGCATGCCGCGACGGGGTCTTCGTAAGGAGGTGAGAGTCGAGAAAAGGTTCAAGCGAGGGGCAGAGGAAGAACCGATTCATGATTGCGAGCTACGCCAGAGCAAGCGCTGCTCGCGATCTGCCGGAAGCGCGCTCCCCGGTTAGTCGATCGAGATGGAACGCGAGGTTTCGGGCTCGGGCTTGGCGATCTTCTTCGGCACGTCGATCTGCAGGGTGCCGTTGTCGAACTTGGCCTTGATGTCGCCTTCCTCGATGCCATCGCCGACGTAGAAGGTACGGCTGCACTTGCCGCTGAAGCGCTCCTGGCGCACGTAGGTGCCCTTCTTGTCCTCGGCCTCCTGCTTGGTTTCGGCCGTGACGGTCAGGTAGCCGTCCTTCAGCTCGGCCTGCACGCCTTCCTTGTCGAAGCCCGGCAGGTCGATGACCAGCTCGAAACCGGTCTCGGTTTCGCGGATGTCGGTGCGCATCAGGTTCGGCGTGGTCTTCACGCTCGGCGCTGCCATGGTGCCGAAGAAGTTCTCGAACGGGTCGGTCATAAGGTCGTTGAAAATGCGATTAGAGCGAGGTACCAACATGGACATCATCGTCATCTCCGTTTCTTGGGGCGAATCGCGCCGCCCGGCGCCGGCCGATCCCCGGTCGGGCGCCTTGCCCGATGCGCTTGCCCGGCAGGCGATTGCGCCGCATCGCGTAATGGCCGTCGAGCTTGCGAACGGGCCGGCAGGTTGTTCCGCCGCCGTTTCGGTTGCTTTCGTTGCGGTCCCGTTCAAGGGGCCGTCCCTTTGAACAGTTATTGTTATAGCCCTCGCGTTAGCACTCTGCAAGCGAGAGTGCTAACGCGTTACCTTCACGTCATTTTCGCGTCACGATGCGGGAACTTGAGGGGTCGAAGGCGCCGCAAACCGCACGGCGGAGGCCGAGGGCGCGCAGCAGGCGAGGCCCGGAGCCGGCCAGCCACCCGCGATCAGCGCGGCAGATGACGGGACCGCACCCCATCTTCATGCGGCGTTCATGCTTCTTTAAGGCTTCTTTCAGGCGGCGCACCTACTATATGAGCCGTTCCTTATCCCTTCCCTTTACGGATCGCGCCCTCCCATCCGCGATCCGGCCAGGCGGATTCTCCCACTCCCGCCTGGCGCGCGGGGCGCGGGATTCCCGCCCGCGCCCCGCCGATTCCCATGGCGCCGCCTTCTCATCGGCGCCGCTTCGCTGCCTCGTCTCCCATCCCGGGACGGCGAAGCCCATCGCGGGGTCTCCCTCCCCGCATCGCAGAGGACCGCCGCGGCTTCCCACCGCGGCGTTCCTGCGTTTAGGCGGGGAAGCGCTCCGGCCGCGCTTGCGCTACCATGTCGTTAATCGATAGGAAGGAAACCGCTATGCGCGAAACCCCGCAGCTGAAGCACATCGAGCAAGTATCCGACGGCTGGATCAAGAAGTACATTCTCACGTACGTGCTGCCCGACGGCAGCGACTACATATATGAAGCGGCCTCGCGCAAGGGCCTGGAGGCGTATCGCTCCGAGCTGGCGCGTCTTGAGGCGCGCAGCAACACGGCCATCGCGGCCATCGACGAGGGCGCGGAAGATTTCGGCGCCGCAGCCATCGCCGCAGCCGAGCAGGCCGCCGGCACCAGCGGCAAGCGAACCGCCGACGCCGTGTCCATCGCGCCCATCACGCGCGACGGCAACCTGGTGCTCATCCGCGAGTTCCGCTATCCGCTGAACAGCTGGGTGGTCGGCCTTCCCGCAGGCCTGGTGGAACCCGGCGAGGACCTTGCCGTGGCGGTGGACCGCGAGCTGCGCGAGGAAACGGGTTACGGCCTTCGCACCGACATCCCTGAAGGCGCCGTGGAGCTGCTGCCGCAGGCCGGCCATTCGTCCACTGGCATGAGCGACGAAAGCGTGCAGACGGTGTTCGCCCAGGTAGAGAAGGACGAAGCAGCCCATCCCGAGCACGGCGAGCTTATCGAGGTGTTCACGCTGCCGCTTCGCGAGGTGCCGCGGTTCCTCAAGCAGAACCCGTTGCCGCTGGGCACTCGTCTGCAGCTGGTGCTGGAGATTTTCGCACGAAACGCGAAATAGCACGCGCCTTACGCGAAGCGCAACGCGTGGGTGAAGCCTGCCCAGGACAGCGGGTCGGTGTCGCGCACGAAGGCGCCGAACGTGGGGGCGTGCACGTAATGAGTGCCGCCCTCGTTGCAGGCGATGGCCACGTGGCCGTTGTAGCCGTCGCCGTAGCTGATCCACAGCACGTCGCCGGGCTGCGCATCCTCCACAGGCAGCTGCGCCGCGGCCGCATAGTACAGCGATTCCGTCTGATGCGGCAGCGAGATACCCACCTGCAGATACGCCCAGCGCACCAACCCCGAGCAGTCGAAGGTCTCGGGGCCCTCGGCGCCCCACACGTACGGGCAGCCGATGCGCGAGAGCGCATAATCCACCACCGAGCCGTTGGCAGGAATGGGCACCGAAGGGATGTTGTACGCATACGCGCGCCTGACCTGTGCCGACGACGCTTGCGCCGCCTCGGCGCGATCGCGATCTTGCATGGATTCCAGCGCCGCTTTCGCCTCTTCGTCAAGCTGCTGGAGAATGGCCTGCATGGCGGCTACCTTCTCCTGCGCCTCGTTCTTGACGCGCTCGGCCTCGTCGGCCGCCTCCTTCGCCACCTGCTCCTGCAGCTCGAGCTGCTCCTTGTCGGCAGCCACCTGGTCGCGCAGGGCCTTGGTCTCCTCGATCATGCGCTCGTCGTTCTCGTTGAGCGCGTCGTACATGTCCAGGCCCGTGGCGAATTCCTTGAACGATGCCGAGCCCATGAGCAGGTCGATGACGGTGAACTTGCCCGCTTTGTACATGCCCACGGCGCGTTTGGCCAGGCGGTCCTGCAGCGTGTCGATCTGCGTGGATGCCTCATCGATGCGGCGCTGGGCGTCATCGACGGCGCTCACCGCCGCCTCGTGCTCATCAAGCGCCTGATAGTAGGCCTGCGCCGCCTCGGTAAGCTCGTTTTGCAGCGACGTCACGCGTTGGTACACGGCATCTGCCTGCGCCAGCTTCTCCTCAGCATCGGGCTCGTCGGGATTTTCCTCCTCGGCATCGGGGTCTTCCCCTTCGCCAGCGTCCTCGTCATCGGCCCAGGCGGGAACAGTGCCGAGCACCGCGGACGCGCCGAACAGCGCAGCTGCCGAGACGAACAGGCGACGATCGATTTGCGGACGGGGACGAACCATGTGACACCTCTGAAACACCCTTGCGGGCACGTTGATTGCATTTTGCCATCGGCATTGTAATACATGGTGAACTTTTCACACGCAACGCCATGGCTTCTCCATGCTAGTTTATTCTCGATTCAGGATGATATCGCGCAAAAGCACCCCATGCAAGCTTCGCGTCGTCTGCGCCTTGCGCATCCGAACGGCGCGTTCACGCAATGTCAGGGGATGCGCAGGCGAAGGAGCGGGACGATTTCGCGCCAGAACGCGAAAGCCCGCCGCCCTCGAACGAGAGCGGCGGGCTTCGATGCAATCATATCGCCAAGCGCGCGGCGGGTACGCCGCAGGGAACATGCTGAAGGAGGCTCGCCGGAAAACGCCGGCACCAGTCCCGCCCTACCGCGCGGGGGCTACTTCCCCTTGCGGGCGTCGTCCAGGATGTTGAGCGCCATGGTGTAGCCGCCGGCGCCGTATCCCAAGCACTTCGACACGCGGGCGATGGTGGTTGCCGACGCCCCCGTGGCCTTCTCGATGGAAGCGTACGAGTTGCCTGCGTCAAGCTGGCGCGCAACGGCCAGACGCTGCGAGGTCTCGCGGATCTCACGAATGGTGAACAGATCTTCGAGCAGCAAGAAGATGTCGTCCTTGTCCTGGATTTTCGAGAAAACGGTCAGCAGATCCTCTACCTCGGGGGTTCTCAGCTCGCTCATTCGGCATCGCCTTTCCGATTCACCGGGTCCTTTGCTTTTATTGTACTCCATCATGGTGGAGTGCTCGAGAACTCCGCAAACCCTGCCGCAAACGGCAAGCGAGCAAGACGCTCAGGGGGTCGGACGCTTAGGGGGACGGAGGTTCCTGCAGAATCCGTGCCTCTTACTTTCCGCCGCCTGCAGCAGGGTCGCCAGCCGCTACCGGACCGCCCGTGCCCATACCGCCGGCTCCACCCATGCCGCCAACGCCCGCAGATGCCGTGCAGCTGGCCGTGATCGCGGTTTCGCTGCCGCCGCTCACCGTGCCGGAATCCGCGTAGCCGTCGGCGTTGGCATTCGCCACTTCACCGCCGATGACCAGGGTGTATTCGCCGCCTTCCGCAAAAGCCGGGCTGGACGCCAGCACCATGCCGAAGCGCTTGGTGGCCGTGAACGACGCCACCACGTTGCCGCTGCCATCGACCACGCACACGCTCTGGCCGGCCTCGCCGCTTGCCGAGGTCATAGCGAAGGCCTGCGTGCCGCTGGTGAAGTTTTGTGCCATGCCCGTGGAACCCACCATGAGCACGGTGCCGCCGCTGACGGTCGCGCTGCCGTCGTAGTCGAACGTGCCATCGCCGTCGCTGGTGGGGCCGGAGACCAGCAGCACACCGCCCGTCACCTCGACGTTGCCGTTGCTGTCGATGGCGTCGCCGACGGAATCCACCACCAAGTAGCCGCCGTTGATTTGGATAAGGCAGTTGCTATCCGCCTGGCCCATGCCGCCGCCTGCCGCGAAGTCACCGCCCTGCTGGCCGGAATCGGCGGCACCGCCGGCCGCTCCACCCGCATTACCTGCGCCGGCAACGTTACCACCCGCCGGCAGCCCGGGCGCGGTTCCGCCCTGCTGGGCACCAGCGGCATCGGGGACTTGGCCACCTTGCTGCGCGCCCGCAGCTTCCGGGGCCTGCCCACCCTGCGGGGCACCTGCGGGCGCCTGGCCACCGGCGTTCGGAGCCGCGGCCCCGCCACCCTGGCCGGGCGCGCCGGGCGTGCCGCCGTTGGGCAACGTGCTGCTGACCGTATCGGCATCGGCGTCATCCGACAGGTCGGCGGCGCTGGCGTTCACGCCATCGTCGCTTGCCACGATGCG
>CALEWN010000377.1 GCA_937925385.1 uncultured Senegalimassilia sp. | reverse complement strand
ACCCGAAGCCGAAGCCGCCCGCGGCGCCCGCGCCGGGCACGTCCGCGAGGTCGCGCCCCGTTTCGGCATAGACGACCTCGCGCAGGCTGTGCAGCCCCCGGTCGAGCAGGCGGACGGTCTCCGCGGCCGCGCCCTTCTGCGGGCCGAAGATGGCGGACAGCACGGGGTAGCCGATGAAGCCCGTGTTGCCGAAAATGAGCATGAAGCGGTACACGCCGCGACAGCCATCGGGAATGCGCAGCGCGTAGGTGACGATATAGGCGATGGGGATGAACAGCGCATAGCTGAGCACGGAAAGCCCGATGATCTGCCCCATGAGCACAGGGTCGGGCAAGCTATCCACGTTAAGCACCGATGCCAAGATCAACGCCGGCAACGTGGCGCTCAGAACAAGCCCCGAGAGCTTCTTGTCGAAATCGGCGTCCATGACGCCCGTTTTCTTGCAGATATAGCCGACGCCTATGGCGGCGAACAGGGCCACCATCTGCGTGAAGATGCTGCTGAACTGGCTAAGCACCGCTTCCCTTCCCTTTCCCCGTGCGTTGCATGAGCTCACGGAGCAGGGCGGGAAAGCGCCGGGCGCGGAACCTTATGCCAGGATGCCCGCGGTTTGCAGCGCGAAGACGCCGAGCACGAGCGCGCCCACCACGATGCGGTACCAACCGAACGCCGTGAAGTCGTTCTTCTTAATGTACCCCATCAGGAACTTGATGGACACCACGGACATGACGAATGCCGAAACCACGCCCACCGCTAGCACCACTGCCTCGGTGGTCGTCATAGCAAGGCCCGCGACCGCGAACTTGATGCATTTCACCAGGCCCCAGCCGAACATGATGGGGATGGCCAGGAAGAACGTGAACTCCGCCGCGGCCGTCCTGCTGCAGCCGCACAACATGCCGCCGATGATAGTGGCGCCGGAGCGGGAGGTGCCGGGGATAATGGCGAGCACCTGGAAGCAGCCGATCTTCAGGGCGGTCTTCCAATCGATGTCGTCGACATCCGCGATGCGGAAGATGCTGCGCTCGGCGGCCGCGTCAAGGTCGGCGGCGCAGGCATGCGCGGGCACGGGGTGCGCCGGAGCCTGCACGCGCGCGTGGCGGCCGCGCGGGGCCGAAGGCTGCTCGGCGCGGGCGCGCACCTGGTTTTGCACGGCGGCGCGGGCGCGGCGCATACGGCGGCGGTTGCGACGCTCCATGACGATGAACACCACGCCATACAGGATGAGCATGGCGGCAACGGTGACCTTGTTGTAGAAATGGGCGTTCACCCAATCGTCGAGCAGGATGCCCACGATGGCAGCAGGGATGCATCCGATGGCAACCATCCCCCACAAACGCCAGGTCGCGCGCTTCTCATCGGCGCTTTTGCGCGGGCTTAAGGGGTTGAGCTTATGGAAGTACAGCGTGAGCACGGCCAGGATGGCGCCGATTTGGATGACCACCAGGAACAACGCGAGGAACTCCGGGGAAACCTGGAGTTGCACGAAATCGTCGACGAGGATCATGTGGCCCGTCGACGAGATGGGCAGCCATTCGGTGACGCCCTCGACGATGCCGATCAATAGGGATTTCAACGCTTCGATGATCATGTTCCGCCTTTCGGTGAGCCGTACGCGTACGGACGCAGGCCCGATGAGCTTGCGATGCCGCACGGATTCGAAATTGTAGGAGGCGGCGAAGCAACGCGCAGGCCGCGAACTTCGGTCGACCCGATAAACCAGAGCGGGCGCACGATTTCTTTACCTACGCTTGATATTGGGAGGACGAAACGCGGGGCGTAACATGAACCTTGCGTAGCGTTGTGTTGGAGATACACAGCTGACAAGTATGGATTCGCGCAGCTTACTGTACAATCGCTGATACGAATACACAGACAAAAGTGCAGCCGCAAGCGCGGCCGGGCAGCATGATACAACCGAAGAAGGAGCCTCTAGTGAGCACCGCATCGTCCAGTTCCACCAACCAGAAAGTCGTCGTGTTCGACTTCGGCGCGCAGTACGGGCAGCTGATCGCCCGCCGCGTGCGCGATTTGAACGTGTACTCGG
>CALEWN010000376.1 GCA_937925385.1 uncultured Senegalimassilia sp. | reverse complement strand
CGGTGGAGGACATCTACAACGACTTGGCGAGCAAACGTCCCGATATGCCGCAGGAGGCGCAGAACCTGTTCGAGAAGGCGCGCATCAAGGCCTTCGCCAACGAACACCACATCAAAACGGTATCGGTGGTGGCCGGCAAGCTGGTGGTCGAGCCCATCGACATCCCGCGCGACAAGATGACTCCCTTGCGTCGCGCTGGCGGCCGCTATCTGTCCGACAAGCGCAAGCTCCAGCTGCCCTTGAAGTATTTCCGCCTTACGGAAAAGGACAACCTGTTCGGCCCCGTGGCGAAGTTCCTGCGGGAAATGCACGGCGAGGAAGCCTAGCGAAGGCAAGGGGAAGGGAGCTAGGCGAGCGCGTCGATGAACCGGTCGACGTCGTCCACTAGCGGCGCCAGCTTCACGTGCCCGGTCAGGCGCGCGGCTTCGGGGGCAAGCAGGCCCGGCTTGTATACGAGCATGGTCACTGTGACGTCGGCGCGGATGCAAGGAAACGCCGCTTCGCCGGTTTGCGCGGACAAGCCGGAAGGGGCGTCGGCGGATATCATGACCGGCGCGCTCGCTGCCTTGCCGTCTGCGCTCGCCTCGGCGCCATCGGGGAAACATCTGCTGTTCGCCAGTTCGATCCATGCCGCGTAAGGCTCGCGCACCTGCGTGCCTGAAAAGCCGGTGCCCAAGATGGCGTCTACTACCGCGTGTGCGCCGCTCAGCTGCTCGGCAAGCTCCTTGGGGCCGGGTGCGACCAGCACAAGCAATGGCAGGTCGAGCTCCTTGGCGCGCGCCTGGGCCTCAAGCGCTGCGGTGCGGGCGGGTTCGGCTGCGATTCGGTCGGCCTCCATCGAGCTTACCAGCGTAACCGGCCAACCTTCCTCGGCAAGCGCACGGGCGCAAACCCAGCCATCGCCGCCGTTGTTGCCGCTGCCCGCAAGCACCACCACGCAAGCAGGGCGGCGCACCCAGGCGCGCACTTCATCGGCCAACGCGCATCCGGCGCGCTCCATCAGCGTGCGAAGCGACGTGCCGTCGGCGGCGATGGCCTGCTCCAGGGCAACCACGCGCTTCACGTCAAGCGCGTGGTTGCGCTTGCTGTCTGGGGTGATGTGGTTGTTCCTTGAGGCGCTCATATCGTCGTTCATGTGATTCACCATAACGGATCGTCCTCCTTCTCATGCTCCCGCTCGATCAGCGGCTTTGCTCGAGCTTGAGCAAAGCGCCGCGCACGCGCGCGGGCTTTCCCTCTCCCCAGGGCTGGCCGTTGGCGCGCACCAGCCGATGCAGCGGCACCGCGATGGCGAACGGGCACGCGCGCACCGCAGCGCCCACCGCCCGATGTGCGCCGGCATGCCCGATGCGGCAGGCGATATCGGCGGCGGTGGCGGTTTGCGCGTAGGGGATGTCGCAGACCGCGTTCCACACCTGCTGCTGAAACGGCGTGCCGCAGGCGCCGAGCGGCAGGGTAAACGACGTGCGCTTGCCCGCCAGGTATTCCTGCACCTGCGTTGCCGCCTTGTTGGTCAGCTCGCTCGGCGTGCAAACGCCTGCAAGCGGGGCCTTCCCTAAGGCGATGCGGGTGATGACGCGTCCGTTCGCCGCCACGGTGATGGGCCCGGCGGGGGTGAAGTAGCTGTAGTATGTCGGGCGGTTGCCGTCCATGAAGCACCTTTCTCTATTCTTGTCAGCATTATATGCCCGCCGCGCACGCGCCGCCGTCGCCTGAGCGCAGGTGCGGTAGAATACGCACATAACCTAAGAGCT
Organism: uncultured Senegalimassilia sp.; assembly: GCA_937925385.1. GTDB lineage: Bacteria > Actinomycetota > Coriobacteriia > Coriobacteriales > Eggerthellaceae > Senegalimassilia. The sequence goes on along the minus strand of CALEWN010000376.1, from coordinate 7,659 downwards.
TGGAAGGGAAGGGGCCAAACGTGTTCCAACCGGTTAAAATCGCGCCGTCCATCCTGTCGGCGGACTTCATGAACCTCCAGCGCGACATCGCCGCCATCGAGGCCGGTGGCGCCGGCTACGTCCATGTCGACGTCATGGACGGCCATTTCGTGCCGAACCTCACCATGGGCGTGCCCGTGGTCAAGCAACTGAAGAAGATCACCGACATGCTGCTCGACGTGCATCTCATGATTTCGAACCCGCTTGAGCAGTTGCCATGGTTCCTCGAGGCGGGCGCCGATATCGTCACCGTGCACGCAGAGGCCGCCGCGGGCTATCAGCTCGAGCGCGCTGTGGAGATGATCCACGCCGCCGGCGCCAAGGCCGCCGCATCCGTCAAGCCCCATACCCCCGTCGAGGTGCTCGCCCCGGTCATGGCCCAGCTCGATATGGTGCTCATCATGTCCGTGGAACCGGGCTTCTCCGGCCAAAGCTACATCGAGGGCTCCGAGCGCAAGGTTGCGCGTACGGTGGAGCTCGCCCGCGCGGTGGGCGCGGCGCCGCTCATCGAGGTTGACGGCGGCATCGGCGTGAAAACCGCTCCGCTCGTGGCCGCTGCCGGCGCCGATGTGCTCGTGTGCGGTTCGGCCGTGTGCGGCGCCGATGATCCCGCGGCAGCCATCGCCCAGGTCACGCAGGCCGCCGAGGCGGCTCGTGCGGCCGCGCTGGCATCCAAGGAGGCGTAGGCGTCCCATGGTGGCGAAGGTCCCGGAAAACTACGTATACCTTGATTACGCGGCAACGGCCCCGCTTTGCGAGGAGGCCGCTCAGGCCATGGCGCCTTATATGGTGCCTGGCCGCGCCAACATCGCCTTCGGCGGCAACGCCAACAGCCTGCACATCCCCGGCCGTGCGGCGTTCTCCGCGCTCGAGGATGCCCGCCGCGCCATCGCGCGCGCTTTAGGCGCCACGCGTCCCGACGAGGTGGTCCTCACCAGCGGCGCCACCGAGGCCGACAACGCCGCTATCATCGGCTTGGCGCAGGCGGCGGCCCATGCCCGACGCCTCGGCGGCGCGGGCGGCGCACGGCCGCACGTGGTGGTCAGCGCCATAGAGCACGATGCGGTCTTGGCCCCGGCCAAGCGTCTCGAGCAGATGGGGTTCTCGGTCGACCGCGTGCAGCCCGATTGCAACGGCTTCATAAGCACGGCCGCGCTCGAGCAGCTCATGCGCCCCGAAACGGTGCTCGTCAGCATTATGGCGGCGAACTCCGAGGTCGGCTCGGTGCAGCCCGTCGCCGAGCTTGCCCGCACGGCGCATGCCGCGGGCGCGCTGTTCCACACCGATGCCACGCAGGCGCTTGGCAAGGTGCCCGTCAACGTGGTCGACTGGGGCTGCGACGCCGCATCGTTTTCCGCTCATAAAGTTGGCGGCCCGAAGGGCGTCGGCGCGCTGTACGTGAAAAGCCGCACCCCCTTCGACGCCTTCATGCTTGGAGGCGGCCAGGAGGCCGGTCGTCGCAGCGGCACGCAGAACGTCTGCGGCGCGGCGGGTTTCGCCGCGGCCATCCAGGTCGCCCAGGAAAAGCAGGCTGATGAGCAGGCGCGCCTGGGGGCTCTTCGCGACAAGCTCTACGCCGTGCTTGCCGAAAAGCCCGGCGTCCGTTCCACGGTCCAGGTAGCGCCCGGCTCGCAGGACTACCTGCCCAACATCGTGCACGTGCTCGTCGATGCGCTGGAAAGCGAAACGCTCATCCTACGCTTCGACATGCGCGGCTTCGGCGTCTCGGGCGGATCGGCGTGCAGCTCGCATTCGCTTGAGCCCAGCCACGTGCTGCGTGCCATCGGCATCGATGCGGACGCCGCCCACGGGGCGCTGCGCATCTCCATGGGCCGTTACACCACCGCCGAGGACGTGCAGGCGTTTCTGGACGTCATCGACTCGGTTTTGAATTGGGAATAGGGAATCGCTCGGGGCTGCCGGAAGGCGGCCCCGTCTAGGTTCGCCCCGCTGCCGGCCCGCTGCGTGCAGCACCCGGCCCGCGACGATCGGCCGCCGTGAATGTCTCGCCGAACGAACCCGTCAGCCCGCAAACCTGCCGCATCTCGCCGGTGGCACCTCATAACGAAAGGAGACCGCATGGAACTGGTAACCATGCACACGCATACGAACTACACCGGCCACGGCCACGGCACCGTCGCCGAGCTGGTGGACGCCGCCGCGGCCGCTAAGCTCGGCGCCATCGCCGTCACCGAGCATTACCCCATGTCGGCGACCATGGACCCCGAAAACGTGGTGTCCATGGCATGGGATCGGCTGCCCGATTACCTCATCGATATCGCAGCCGCAGCCGCCGCGCATCCCGAGATGCAGGTCATCCCCGGCTGCGAGATCGACTGGCTTGGGGCGCAGGAGGACCGCGACTTCTCCGCGCTCGACTTCTCCAACTTCATCCACGTGCTCGGCAGCGTGCACTACCTTGACGGGTGGGCCTTCGACGACCCCGCTCAAGAGCCGCATTGGCACGATGTGGGCGTCGATTCGGTGTGGCGTCGTTATTTCGAGGTGTGGTGCCAGGCCGCCAGCTGCACCGATATGCCCTTCACGTGCATGGCGCACCCCGATCTGGTGAAGAAGTTCGGCTATCGTCCCAGCTTCAACCCCCAGCCGCTCTACGACGAAGCGGCCGAGGCCGTGCAATCGAGCGGCCGCATGGTGGAGGTGAACACTTCGGGGCTCACTTATGCGTGCGCCGAGCTGTTCCCTGCGCCCGATCTTCTGCGCACGTTCTGCCGCGCGGGCATCCCGTGCTCCATCGGCACCGATGCGCATGATCCGGCCGTGGTCGACCGCAACCTCATGCCCGGGCTTGCGGCGATGTACGAGGCGGGCTACCGCTGCGTGACGGTTCCCACGCCAACCGGCGACCGGCGCCAGATTGCGCTAGAGTAAAGGCTGTGAAGGCTCCGCCGAAGCGGCGGGGCGCGCGGCCGGGCCTGCGGGCTTATGCCGTGCCAAGGGAAGCCTCATCACATGGAAGGACTTGATGGATATGGCTTCGAAGAAGATCAAGATCGAAGGTTCCAAGGAAAAGGCAACGCAAGGCGGAGGCAAGCCCGAGCTTGTGCGCGTGGAGGTCGGCGGTTTGCGCACCAAAAGCTTCCAGCTTTCGGTAGGCGCGCTCGAGCAGGCGCTTCTCGCCGAGTTTCCAGCGGCTGACGCCGAGGAATGGGATCGCACGGGCCTTTTGGTGGGCGATCCGGCCGCGCCGGTGCGTGCGGTGGCCGTAGCGCTCGACCCCACGGTCGGCGCCATCGATGCGGCTGCCGATGCGGGCGCGAACGTGCTCGTCACCCATCATCCGGCCTATCTGACCCCGCCCACGTCGTTTCGGCCGGCCTCGTCGCCGGCGGTGAACTCCGGCGCTGTGGTGTACCGTGCTATCGAACGGGGCGTGGCGCTCATGAACTTCCATACCGCCCTTGACGTTTCCGCCCGTGCCCAGCGCATGCTGCCCGGCATGCTGGGGCTGTCGTTGCGCGGGGTGGTGGAGCCGAAGGCCGGGTGTTCCGAGAAGGGCTACGGCCAGCTGTGCGCTGCCGCCGAGAAGATGACGCTCGGCCAGCTTGCGGCGCGCTGCACCAGCGTGTTCGGCCGCGCGCCGCGCGTATGGGGAAGCTTCGACCGCGCGGTTGCCAGCATCGTCACCTGCACGGGTTCGGCGGGTCCCACGGGCCGCGCCGCGCTTGTCGCAGGCGCCGACGTGCTCATAGCCGGCGAGGTCAAATACCATGATGCGCTCGACCTGTCCCAGGCGGGCATGGCCGTGATCGACTTAGGCCACGATACCTCCGAGCTGCCGTTTTGCGGCGTGCTCGCCGCCAGCGTCCGCGATGCGGGCGTGCCCGACGAGTTGGTTGCCGTGGTGTCGCAGCGCAACAGGTGGTCCTATCCCGAGGCCGTGCGCGTATAACTAGCAAACCGTGCCCGGCGCCGCGGCTCGGCTGTGCGCGGGGCACCCGAACGAAAAGGATTCGCATGAGGATCGATTCCGTGGTTTTGGCCGCGTTTTTGCATATGCAGGAGCTCGACGTGCAGATCATCCGAGCCGAGAAGCAGCTTCAAGAGCTGCCCGAGCGCAAGGCCATCGCCGACGCCATGGCGAAGAAGCGCGCCGTTACGGCCAAGGCGGAACAGGTGGAGAAGCTTGCGGCCAAGGCCGAGGACAAGCTCGCGCGCATCACCGAGGAGGATGACGGCCTGGCCGAGAAGGCTCGCCGCGTCCAGGACGAGATCGAGCAGGCGCAAGGCGATTTCCGCACCGTCGATGCGCGCACCAAGGAGCTGACGGGCGTCCAGGAGCGCCGAGACGTCCTTGAGGAGGATATGCGCGCCGTCGATGCGGAGCTGGAGAAGGTCAAGGCGGTGCGTGCCCAGGTGGCCGCGGCCCTAGAGCAACTCGAGGGCATCGAGGGCAGCGCCGGCGCCGCGTTCGCGCAAAAAGGCGGCGAACTGAAGCAGCGCATCGCCGACATGCAGGCCAAGCGCAAAGCCATGGCGCAGCGTGTGCCCGCCGATGACATGAAGCTCTACGAGCGCACGGCCGCTGCCACCGCCGGCGTGCCCTTGGCCTTGCTCGTCGAGGAGCGCTGCGGCGCATGCCGCACGCCCATCGAGCATGGGCGCGTGCTCGACATGCGCGCCCAGGGCAACGTGGCCACGTGCCCCAACTGCGGCCGCCTGCTCATTTTGCAGGCGCATTAGGGTGCTGCTTCGCTTGCGATCGATTGCAGGATAGCGCCGCGTCGCGTTCCTGATAGGAGCGGGGCGCGGCGCTGTTTATGGTTAGGGAGGGGTTGCAAGCATTTTTATCTCGGGCGCTTGCAAGGCAGGGGCCCGATCTCCGCATAGATAACCGTGTGGAATCAGGCACGCATATGGTTCTGGTTGCCAGGGTTCTGTCCGGCGGTAGAGCAGTCCACCGAACGCAAGAAGACCCCCGCTCTTGGAGCGGGGGTCTTCGATTTCCCGTATGGGAGGTTCCGCGAAGGTTTTACGCGCGGGTGACCTTGCCGGCCTTCATGCACTTGGTGCAGACGTTGGCCTTGCGGACATGGCCCTTTGCGTCCTTGATGGTGACCTTCTGGATGTTGGGACGGAACCAACGGTTCGTCACGCGGTGGGAATGGCTGACGCTACGACCGGCGACGGGGCCCTTACCGCAGATTTCGCAAACTTTAGACATTATTCATCACTCCATGTACCTAGGTTGCATGTATCGGCGCGAACGCCGCTCTTGCACAAAAAGCCCTCCAACTATACCACACGCACTCGACTGATCACAAGATTATTTCGTGTTTATGCCTTGCATGCGCCGTGCATGCATACCGTCTGCACAATTGCATGCGCTATACTGCCAGCAGAAGTTTCGAGCCCGCATATGCGAGCCAGAAAGGAACGCCATGAACGATACCATTCCCGGCAACCTCCATGTTGCCAACGATGTCCTGGCCGACATGGTCGGCAACGCCGCGCTCGAGTGCTACGGCGTCGTCGGCATGGCCGCACCTTCCGCTGCCGACGGAATCGCGAAGATCCTGCCCGCCAGCCGCCTGCGCCGCGGCGTGACGGTCACCGCCACCGATGCCGGCGTGCACGTGGCGCTGTACGTCGTCATCGAGTACGGCACCAACATCAACACGGTGTCCCAGAACCTGGTCGACCAGGTTACGTTCGTTTTGAAGGAGTATGCGCGCGTCCCGCTGGACGGGGTTGAAGTGCATGTGCAGGGCGTGAAGGTCCGCAAGTAGCGCGCGCCTAAGCGTTTTGCCGCCTGCCTCAATGAAGGAGAATCCCATCAATGTCTAGTACCTATACCAGCAACGACCTGGTCAACGCCATCGCGGCCGCCAGCAAAAACCTCAGCGCGCGCAAAGACGAGGTCAACCGCCTCAACGTCTTCCCCGTGCCCGATGGCGACACCGGCACGAACATGTCGCTGACGCTGGAATCCGTCGTCGCAAGCCTGGCCAAGCTGCCCATCGGCGCCTCCGCCGCCGAAATCCGCAAGGCCATCACCACCGGCGCGCTCATGGGCGCGCGCGGCAACTCCGGCGTCATCACCTCGCAGATCCTGCGCGGCCTGTGCGAAGGCTCCAACGGCTTCGACGCCGTCAGTTCCGAGTCCATCGAGTCCGCCCTGGCCAAGGCCCAGGACGTGGCGTTCCACGCGGTGCGCAAGCCCGTCGAGGGCACCATCCTCACCGTGCTTAAGGATTCCGCCGCCGCCGCAAAGCATGCCCGCAAGAAGAAGATGTCGGCCGAAGAGGCGCTGGCCTACGTGGTGGAACAGGCGTATGCCAGCGTGCAGCGCACGCCCGAGCTGCTTCCCGTACTCAAGGAGAACGGCGTGGTGGACTCCGGCGGTTACGGCCTTGCTATCCTCATCGACGGCTTCGTGGCCGCCCTCACGGGCAAGGAAGGCCCGCTCGTCGACGAGCTGGCATTCGCGCGCGACGCCGCCCCGAAGGTCGAGATCGAGCAGATCAACGACTGGGAGGGCAGCGAGTTCACTTACTGCAACGAGTTCCTGGTGGATTCCGACGTGCTCGACAAGACCGAGGCGCTGGACTTCCTGGCAACCATGGGCGACTGCGAGCTGTGCGTGGGCGAGGCCCCGAAGTTCAAGGTGCACGTGCATTCCAACACGCCTGACAAGGTGCTGGCGTACTTCCTGGAGCGCGGCCAGATCTCCGAGGTGTTCATCCATAACATGAAGCTGCAGTCCGAGGAGCGCACCGAGAAGCTCGAGGCCGAGCAGCATGCCGAGCGCAAACCGCTCGGGTTTGTGGCCGTCGCCGCAGGCCAGGGCAACGCCAAGATCTTGGAGTCGCTCGGCGTCGACGTGGTCGTCTCCGGCGGCCAGACCATGAACCCCTCCACGAAGGACCTGCTCGATGCCGCCGCCAAGGTCAACGCCGACGCGGTCATCTTCCTTCCGAACAACAAGAACATCATCATGGCCGCCCAGTCCGCCTGCGAGCTGTCCGACATCCCGGCAGGCGTCGTGCCCACTAAGTCCGTGCCGCAGGCCTTCGCCGCCATGTTCGGCGTGGACGCCCAGGCCTCGCTTGGGGACAACGTCGAGGCCATGACCGAGGCGTTCGCCGACGTGAAAACCGGCGAGGTCACCACCGCCATCAAGGATTCAAAGGACGCCGAGGGCAACGCCATCGCCGACGGCGACGTCATCGGCATCGCCGACGGCGCCATCCATGCCGTGGGCAGCAGCGTTTCCGACGTGGTCATGGGCCTGCTCGAGCATATGGAGGCCGATGACTGCGATACCTGCACGCTGCTCGCCGGCGAAGACCTTTCCGATGAGGACTTCCAGGCGCTGCAGGAGCGCATCGAGCAAGCCTACGAGGACCTGGAGATCGACGCGCACCGCGGCGATCAGCCCTTGTACCCCATCGTCTTCTCCGTGGAGTAGGGCGGCAACGTGGCCGATAGGCTCGCAGCAACATTAGCCTTAGATGAACCTGCGTCGCGCGTGAAGCTGGTCAGCCCGGCTCGCGCGCAGGCGCTTGCGGGTTTGGGCGTGCGCACGGTCCGCGACCTGCTCACGCACTTCCCCCGACGCTACATAGACCTGTCGAAGCGCGAGACCGTCGCCGGTGC
>CALEWN010000375.1 GCA_937925385.1 uncultured Senegalimassilia sp. | reverse complement strand
GCGCAGAATCCCGCCTACGTGCGCAGCGCCTTGATCGAGGAGTTCGACCGTCTGCAGCAGCAGGCGAAGGGCCTCATCAAGCTGGTGGACGTGGCCCCCGAGCAGCCGGGCAACCTGGAGTTCATCCGCCAGATGTCCCATGACGTGCGCGTCTCCGTAGCCCATACCTGCACCGGTTACGATGACGCGTGCGCGGCCTTCGATGCCGGCGCGCGTCATATGACGCATCTGTTCAATGCCATGCCCTCGCTGCATCACCGAGAGCCCGGCCCCATTGCCGCCGGTGCGGAGCGTAACGACGTAACGGCCGAGATCATCGCCGACGGCGTGCATATCCATCCCGCCATGGTGCGCCTGGCGTTCGCTCTGTTCGGCGACGACCGCATGATCTTGATCAGTGACAGCCTGCGCGCCTGCGGGCTCGGCGACGGCGAATATGAGCTGGGCGGCCAGCAGTTCTTCGTCAAGGGCAACCGCGCCACCATCGCCAACGGCAGCCTGGCTGGCAGCGTCTCCGACGTGATGGCCTGCATGCGCACCGCGGTGCGTTCCATGGGCATCCCGTTGACCAGCGCCGTGAAGGCCGCAACGGTCAACCCGGCTCGCGCCTTGGGCCTTGATGGGAAGCTGGGCGCCATCGCACCGGGCTACCAGGCCGATGCCGTGGTGCTCGATTGCGACCTGAACATCAAGCACGTGGTGCTTCGAGGAAAGGCGCTTGTGTAGCTACGGGGCCGGTTGCTCCGCTGCGCGGATGCGCTCCGCGCCGTTCGGGCGGCTATTCGCGCCGTAAGGCGGTTCCATCCTTTGTTTGTGAAACGTTTGCCAGCGCGTTGACGAACCGCGAACCCCGATACTATCCTCATTGAAGTTTGCTCAACAGAAAGAAAGAGGCAAGGTACTCATCATGACCGATTCCCCGTTCCACGGCGTAATCCCTCCGGTGGTCATCCCGCTGACCGAGAAGAAGCAGCTTGACCTGGAGGCCTTCGAGCGCTCCATCAACCGTATGATCGACGCCGGCGTCGACGGCTTGTTCTTCCTGGGCTCCTCGGGCGAGGTCGCGTTCCTCACCGATGCCCAGCGTTACCATGTGTTGCAGGAGGCCGTGGCCATCGTGAACCATCGCGTGCCCGTGCTCGCCGGCATCATCGACATGGAAACCCTGCGCGTGGTCGACCAGGCAAAGCGCGCCAAGGGCTACGGCGTCGATGCGCTCGTCGCCACCGCTCCGTTCTACGCTCTGGGCGGCCCGAAGGAGACCGAGCGTCACTTCCGCGCCATCCGCGAGCATACCGACCTGCCGCTGTTCGCCTACGACCTGCCCGTGTGCGTGCACACCAAGCTCGACCCCACCATGCTGGTGCGTCTGGGCAAGGACGGCGTGCTGCAGGGCGTGAAGGACTCCTCCGGCGACGACGTCAGCTTCCGCTGGCTGGTGCTGGAGAACGAGGACGCCGGTCATCCGCTGCAGCTGCTCACCGGTCATGAGGTGTGCGTCGACGGCGCGTACCTGGCAGGCGCCGACGGTAGCGTGCCGGGCCTGGCCAACCTCGACCCGCACAGCTACGTGGAGCAGTGGAAGGCCGCTCAGGCCGGCGACTGGAACCGCGTCAAGGAGATCCAGGATCACCTTGCCCGCCTGATGTTCCTGACCCGCGTGGTCAAGGCCACCGTCGGCTTCGGCGCCGGCGTGGGCGCGTTCAAGACGGCTCTGTGGCAGATGGGCGTGTTCAACACGAACCAGATGCGCGAGCCCGTTCAGCCGCTCGAGGGCGAGGACGTCGCGGCCATCGTCGAGGTCATCAAGAAGGCCGGCCTCATGGACGCGGACGCTCCCATCCGCAAGTAGCTTTTCTTCGCTTTTGCAAGCCGGCGCAGGTTCCACCCGCGCCGGCTTTTTTGTTTGCGGTACCATGGTTGGCACCAGGTGATAAGGTGCTTTTCGAAAAGGGAAGGGTGGGGTGCATGGAATATCCCGCATACGTTGCGGCGCTTGACATCGGCGGCACGAAGATCGCCGGCGCGCTGCTGCGATACGAGCAGATCGACGCTGCCCCTGAAGTCGTGTTCGAAACCCAGGTGCCCACGCAGGCGCAGCGCGGGGGCGGCCCCGTGCTCGTCACCGTGTGCGATGTGGCGAACACGGTGCTTGCCGAGGCGCGTTCGCGCCGCGAGCAGGTGCTCGGCATCGGCGTGTCAACCGCGGGCCGCGTGGATGCGGTCACGGGCGGTATCGCGTACGCTAACGAGATTATGCCCGGGTGGACCGGCCAGCCCATCAAGGAGCGCTTGGAGGAGTCTTGCGAGCTGCCGGTGTCGGTGCTCAACGACGTGCAGGCCCATGCGCTTGGCGAGGCTCGCTGGGGCGCTGCCAGCGGGGCCGATACCTGCATGATGATCGCCGCCGGCACGGGCATCGGCGGCGCCGTGATCGCGCATGGGCGCTTAGTGCGCGGCAACCACGGTTTCGCCGGCGAAATCGGGCATATCGCCTGCTCGCAGGCCGTCGGCATCCCGTGCGTGTGCGGCGGTTCCGGGCATTTGGAGCTGGTGGCATCGGGAAGCGGCATCGAGGCGCGCTATGCCGAGGTCACGGGTGACCACATCGACGGCGCCGAGATCTCCCGCCGTGCAGCCGAAGGCGAGCCTGCGGCGCACAGGGTCATCATGACCGCTGGTATCGCCCTGGGCGAGGCCATTGCGGGCATCACGAACCTGCTCGACCCCGATATGGTGGTCATAGGCGGCTCGGTGCCTAAAGCGGGCACGAAGTGGCGCGCGGCGGTGCAGGAGGGCTTTGAGCGTCAAATCCCGCTGGCGCAGCGCGGTCTGCCTATCCTTGCGGCCGAGTTGGGCGGGCACGCACCGCTCATCGGCGCTGCCGAGGATCTGCTGGATTACTTGGAGGATGTCGAGGCCCAGCAGGAATTGGACGAGTTTGACGATTCCGAGGGTTTTGAAGCGCTCGACGAGCCGCAAGATTCCCAGGAGCAATTGGATAGGGAAGAGCCGCAGGAATAGCCTCCATCGGTATATTGCAGCGCCCGGTGCCGTGGATTTGCGGCTGCGGGCGCCGCTTGTTTTCGATCATGAAAGGATGGGGAAATGGATCCCATTATCGAGCAATTGCGCGGCAAGGTCATCGCCAGCTGCCAGGCATATATGGGCGAGCCGCTGCGCCACCCCGAGACCATGGCGCAGATGGCCCGTGCATGCGAGCTGGGCGGCGCTGGCGGTATCCGCTGCCAGGGTCTGTCCGATATCGCGGCCATCAAAGGCCGCACCGAGGTGCCCGTCATCGGCATCTGGAAGGAAGGCCACGAGGGCGTCTACATCACGCCCACGCTGCGTCATGCGCGCGCCTGCGTGATGGCAGGCGCCGACATCGTGGCCATCGACGCCACCGATCGCCCGCGCCCGGACGGCAAGACGCTTGAGGACACGGTTCGTCCGCTGAAGGAGGAGGGCGTGCTCGTGATGGCGGACTGCTCCACCATCGAGGACATTCGCCATGCGTTCGCCATCGGCTGCGACATCGCTTCCACCACGCTTTCGCACCCTGGCGCCGCCATCGATTGCGGCATGGCCGACGGTCCGGATGTGGCGCTGGTTCGCCAGGCTGTTGAGGAGTTCCCTGGCAAGCCCGTTATCTGCGAGGGTCGCGTGCATACGCCTGCCGATGCGAAGGCGGCTATGGACGCCGGTGCGTGGGCGGTCGTGGTAGGCACCGCCATCACGCATCCCACCAGCATCACCAGCTGGTTCGTGGAGGCTGCTGGCAAGTAGGTTTTAGCAGTCCCACCGGAAGCCCCGGCCTATGTTGGTCGGGGCTTCTCTTTGTCCCGTTCGATGAGCCCTTGCTCGGTACCCCAGTCGCTCAGACAGTCCTCGCTCGGTGGGATAGTCCACTGAACTGTTCCAGTCGCTGCTGAACTCGCTTTATGAGGTACCGAGCAAGGGCTCATCTGTGTTAATCGGATTGTTGGTTCGCCGATAACAAGGGCTTCCCAAGTTATACGTTATTGCTTCTGAAATCTAACCAAATGAAAATCGCCCCCGCTGCTCTTGCGAGCGGCGGGGGCGATTGCGTTTCCCTTTAGGTTAGCTGGCCGTAAGGCTACTTGCCCAGGTCGGGATGGAGCAGGGACGGGGCGGCACCCAGGAGCAGGCGCGTATAGTCGTCCTTGGGGTTGTTGAAAATCTGCTCGGCGGTGCCGCGCTCAACGGCCTGACCATGGTTCATGACGATGATCTGGTCGGAGATGTAACGCACCGTCTGGATGTCATGGCTGATGAACACCATGGCAAGGTTGAGCTCCTTCTTCAGATCCATCAGCAGGTTGAGGATCTGGGCGCGCACGGACACGTCGAGTGCCGAGGTGGGCTCGTCGGCGATGATGGCATCGGGCTTCAGGGACAGCGCACGGGCGATTGCCACGCGCTGACGCTGGCCGCCGGACATCTGGCCGGGCAGCGCCTCAAGGACGCTGTTGGGAAGGCCCACCATCTCGATGAGCTCGCGCACGCGGGCCTCGCGGGACTTCGCGTCGCCCACCTTGTGCACGATCATGGGGTCCATAAGCTGCTCGCGGACGGTCATGCGCGCATTCAGAGCCGTTGCCGGGTCCTGGAACACGACGGAGATCACGCGGCCGATAATCTTGCGCTGCGCTGCGGAGCGCTTCGTGACATCGGTGCCCTTGAAGTACACATGACCGGACGTGGGGGTCTGCAGGCCGCACATGACGTTGGCCGTAGTGGACTTGCCGCAGCCGGACTCGCCGACGATGCCGATGGTCTGGCCCGGCATGAGCTTCAGGGACAGGCCGTTGACGGCGTGGACCTTGTTGGGGTGCAGCAGGGAGCCGGTACGCGTCTTGAACACCACGTGGATATCATCAAGGAAGATGATAGGCGTCTGCTCGTCGTTGTTGGCGACGGCTGCACTGTTGGTTGCTTCGGCCATTAGTTCGCACCTCCCGTGAGATAAGGCTTGACGCCGATGCGCTTCAGCTCGCTGTCAGGCAGCTCGGCGTAATAGTGGTCGGAATTCGCCACGCGCTTGAGCATGGGCCGCACGTTCGACGTCTTGTCCGGATGGCTGGAGCGCGGACGGAAGCGGTCGCCTTCGGGGAAGTCCTTCGGCGAAGGCACCGAGCCGGGAACCTGATGCAGGCGTGCGCCGCCGGCCTCGATTGACAGAACGGAGCCGAGCAGGCCGCGCGTGTACTCGTGGATGGGGTTGGTGAGGATCTCCTTCACCGGGCCCTGTTCCACAACCTGGCCAGCGTACATGACGGTGATGGAGTTGGCGACCTCGGCAACGAGCGCCAGGTCGTGGCTCACGAACACCATGGCGAAGCCAAGCTCGTGCTGCAGCTTGTTCAGCAGGTCGATGACCTGCTTCTGGACCGTCACGTCAAGGGCGGTGGTGGGCTCGTCGGCGATGACCAGCTTGGGGTCGCGCGTCAGGGCCATGGCGATGAGCACGCGCTGGCGCTGGCCGCCGGAGAGCTCGTGGGGATAGGAATCCAGCGTGCGCTTCGGGTCCAGGCCGACCAGCTCGAGCAGCTCCTCGGCGGAACGGGTGCCGCCACGTTTGGTCAGCTGCTTCATCTGAGAGCGGATGAGCATGGAGGGGTTGAGCGAGGACAGGGCGTCCTGGTAGACCATGGCGATCTCGCGGCCGCGCAGCTCGTTCATCTCCTTGTCGGAGAGGTTGAGCAGGTTCTTGCCGTCGTACATGATCTCGCCGGAGATCTCGGCCTTCTTGTCCAGCAGGCCCATGATGGCCAGGCTGGTGATGGACTTGCCGCAGCCGGACTCGCCCACAAGGCCCATGGTCTGGCGCGGGCGCACCACGAAGCTGACATGGTCGACCACGTTCACATCGCCATGACGGGGGAACTTGATGCACAGGTCCTTGACTTCCAGGATGGGCGGCACGTCGGTGCGGGCCTCGAAGCGGTCGGTGCGCGTAAGCTCGGCTTCCTTAAGGGCGGCCAGGCGCTTGTTGAGCATGTCGGCCTGAGCGGCGTAGGCCAGCGTCGGGTCGGCGACCATGCGGTCGGCCTCTCGGTCCTTGTTCAGGTCGTTCTCGTCGACCTTCACGGCGCTCTTCGGCGCGGCGATGGCGTCGGTGATGCCCTCGGAGACGATGTTGAGGCACAGAACGGTAAGCATGATCATGATGCCGGGGAACAGCGCCTGCCACCAACGGCCGGCCAGCACGCCGTTACGGGCGTCGGCCAGGATGTTGCCCCAGGTGGGGGTGGGCTCGGGAATACCGGCGCTGATGAAGGCAAGGGAGGCCTCGAACACGATGGCGTCGGCCACGAGCACGATGGTGAACACGAGGACGGGAGCCACGCAATTGCGCACGACGTGCTTCCACAGGATCCACGGGGCGCGGGCGCCGGAGACGACGACGGCGCGCACGTAATCCTGGTTGTACTCGCTCACCACGTTGGCGCGCACGATACGCGCGATCTGCGGAATGTAAAGGAAGCCGATGGCGAAGATGAGCGAGGGCACCGAGCTGCCGAACGCGATGACGAACGTGGCGGCCAGGGCGATGCCGGGGAAGGACATGACCACGTCGAGGACGCGCATGATGACTTCCGACACCCACTTGCGCGACACGGCGGCGATGGCGCCTATGATGGAGCCGCAGATGAGCGCGAACGCCGTGGCGCCCAGGCCGATGATGAGCGAGTAGCGCGCGCCGTACATCATGCGCGACAGCACGTCGCGGCCCTTGTCGTCGGTGCCGAACAGGTGCGCGGAATCAGGCGCGCAGAACGAGGTGAAGATCTCGTATGGGCTGTAGGGCGCGATGAAGTCGGCCAGCGCGGCCACTACGATGATAGCGATGAGGATGACCAGCGAGATACGCGCGCCGATGGTCATGTTCTTCCAGCGACGGAAGCGGACCTTGCCGGCGCCGTCCTCCATCTTCTTGGTGAGGCCGCCACGAAGTTGAACCATACTCTACACCGTCCTAATTCGCGGATCGATAAGGATGTAGAGCATGTCGACGATGACGTTCACGATGATGAACGTGATGGCGACGACGAGAACGACACCCTGAACCAACATGACGTAATTCGAGGTAACGCCGGAGACGATGGCCATGCCCATGCCCGGAAGGGCGAAGATGACCTCGAGGACCACGGCACCGCCGATCATGTAGCCGAACTTCAGGCCTAGCACGGTGACGGGCGTGATCAGGGCGTTGCGCAGCACGTTACGGGCGACGACGGTGCCGTAGGGGATGCCGAAGCCGCGGGCGGTGCGCACGTAGTCCTTGTCAAGCTCCTCGACCATGGACGTGCGGATGATGCGCGTCATCTGGCCGGTCAGCGGAACGGCAAGGGCGATGCCGGGCATTGCCATGCGCGCAAGCCATCCGCCGGGATCTGCCGTGAACGCAGGCAGGGGGCCGGAGGCCGGCAGCAGGTGCAGCGTGGAGGAGAACAGCAGGATGAACAGCACCGACAGCCAGAACGACGGCGTAGCGATGCAGGCGATGGAGAAGATGCGGATGATCTGGTCGGGCCAGCGGTCGCGATACAGGGCGGACACGACGCCGAGGATGGCGCTGGCGACGATGGCGATGATGAAGCCGAAGAAGCCGAGCTGCAGCGTGATGGGCAGCGCGGTGGCGATGCGAGCGGACACGGACTGGTTCGAGGGACCGAACGTGCCCAGGTCGCCATGGAAGAAGCCGGCCATGTAGTCGCCGTAGCGTACGATCAACGGATCGTTGAGGCCGTGCTCGACGCGGTAGGCCTCCAACTGGTCGGGTGACGCGTTTTCGCCAAGCGCCGAGAAGGCGGGGTCGATAGGCGAAAGCGACATCAGGAAGAAGACGAGAACGGTGACACCGAACACCATGATGGGCAGCCAAAGCAGGCGATTGCCGATCAATCGAAGCAGGTTGTTCACTCGATCCCCTCCTTTCTGTAGGCTCATAAGAGCATGCTTACGTTACATGGTTTGCCATCGTTCAGTTCACGCAGGCTGGCAAACCTTCCACATTATACCGATTTGCAAGATTTCTTCGCAGATAAACGGCGAAATAGGATAACTAATCAGCGAGTTGCTTCTCGCAGACGTGCCACCAGTTGTTTCCGGTGCCGCGCGCGTATTCGCAGCCGACGCAGGGCTTGGTGCAGAACTCGGCGCTTCGCATTTCGTCGGGGAACAGATCGTGCCCCTCGTAAGGGGTGCGCGGCAGCTTGGGGTCGGCCTGCTCCATGCCGCGGATGAACATGCAAGCCATCTGCTTCATGCCCAGCGCGGTGGGGTGGGTTCCGTCGATGGCGTCGTAGTCGTAGCCGAACGCCTGCATGTCCACGAGATAGCAGTTGTCGGCGTCGTTGGCGGCGGTGCGGATGATCTTGTTGTACTCGTCGACGCAGATGCCGCGGAACCAACGCGGGGACGTGGGGCGATGCGCGCCCTTCACGCGTCCGGGCAGCAGCGTGGAGACCCAGATGCGGGCGTTCGGGTATTGAGCGTGCATGGTGGCCAGCATACGGCGGAAGGATTCCTCGAAGTTGGCAAGAGTGCCTTCGGGGGCCATGCCTGCCACTTTGCCATGGTCGGGGCACTCTGCCGCAAGCTTCGGCGGTGCGGAAGGCGTTGCCGCGCAGATCTGCGCGTACCCCGAGCCCCAGCCATAATCGTTGATGCCGATATGCACGAGGATGTCATCGGGGGTACGTCCGTCGGCCTGCAGGTGCTCGATGCGCTCGGCTGAGGCGCCCACAGGGAAGTCGCGGCCCTCCACCACGCAGCCCGACCAGGACGCGTTGGCCAGGAACTGTCCGCCGAAGTGATCGATGACCTGGCCCCACCAGGTGTCGTGCGGCGTCTTCACGCCGGTGAGCTCAAGCTGCTCGCCTTCAAAGAACACGCGCCAACCTTGCGGCAGGATGCCCTCGAAGGAGCTGATGGAGTCTCCGTATACGGAAAACAAACGTGTCATGCGGTGATAACCCCCCTAAATCGAATTGACGTGAACATGGTATACGCTTCATGCGCATATGGGGTCAAGACGCAAAGAAAGCCCACCTCGCAATGAGGCGGGCTTTCCGGTTGCAGCCTATAACCTGGCGGTTATTACTTCAGCTTCGCGTTCTGGAAGTACAGGCCGGTGGTCGGGCTGGGCTCGAAGCCTTCGATGAGGCCGGCCCAGTAGCCGGTGACGACCTTCTTGTGGAACAGCGGGTACAGCGGCACTTCCTCGGAGATGATGTCGAAGCACTTGTTGTACGCCTCCTGGCGCGTCTTGGCATCGGTGGCCTTGCGAGCCTGGTCGAGGTACTCGTTGAACTCCTGGCACTTGCCGTCGCCGGCCTTAGCCCAGCAGGAACGGCCCTGGCACCAGTCGGTGTTCTCGCCGTAGAACCAAGCCAGATGCACGTCGGCGTTCGTGCCGAAGCAGGAGACGTCGCCGGGGGCCAGGAACACGTCGAAGGGCAGGATCTCGTCGGTCTTGGAAGCGGCCATGGTGGGGTAGGGGGCAGCCTGCACGTCGAGCGTGACGTTCATGCCGACGGCCTGCAGGTCCTGCTGGATCTGAGCGGACAGGTCCTTGATCCAGTTGTCGATGACGAGCAGCTTGACCTCGAGGTTCTCCTGGCCGGCCTCCTTGAGCAGGGCCTTTGCCTTCTCGGGATCGTACTTGTAGACCGTGGAGGCCTCGTGGTAGGCCGGGTTGTCCTTCGGCAGGTAGGAGGTCAGCGTCTCAGCGTTGCCGCCCAGCTGGTTTTTGATCAGCTTGTCGTAGTCGATGGCGTAGTGGAAGGCCTGACGGACGCGCTTGTCGTTGAAGGGCTCCTTCTGGCAGTTGAACATCAGGAAGCCGATGCCGTAGCTGTCGACGCTGTCGACGGTGACGCCTGCGCCGACCAGCTGGTCGATGTTGGAGAACGGGATGTTCTCGCCGGCGATGGCGGTACCCTCCTGCAGGGCGGTCACGCGAGCGGTGTTGTCAACGCGCACGAGCCACTGCATGGCGTCGGCGGAAGCCGGCTTCGGGCCGTTGTACTTGGGGTTCGGGACGAAGTTCAGCTCGCCGCCGTCCTCTCCGTTGCACTCGCCGAAGGCCCATGCACCGGAACCGGTCGGCGGGGTGGTCATGGTCTCCTTGGTGATTTCGGCGGCCGGGAACACACGGCACAGGGACAGGCGCTCTTTGAGCTGCTTGTCGCTGTCGACGAACGGGTAGGCCAGCGTGAAGGACACGGTGGCGTCGTCCTTGGCGGCTACGGTGTCGATGAAGGACAGCATGTCCTTGTAGGTGGCGTTGGCCTTGTTGGCCTCGATGACGGCCACGACGTCGGCGGCGGTCACAGCCTCGCCGTTGGAGAACGTGGCGCCCTCGCGCAGAGCGACCTCGTACTCGGTCTCGGAGACCTTGACGGGCTCGCCGGCGGCCAGGGCTGCGTTGGACTCGCCGGTGAAGTAATCCAGCTCGTAGAGGCCCTCCAGGCAGTGCTGGATAGCGGGCAGCATCAGAGCGGAGCTTGCGCCGATGGGGTTGTAGTTAGCGTTCTTGTAGCTGCAAGCGGCGGTGATCACGCCGCCGGTGTTGCCAGCGGAGCCGCTGGGCTTGCCGCCCTCGGAAGAGGAGCTGCTGCCGCAGCCGCTCAGGGCCAGGCCGTCCGTTGCGGCGGCAAC
>CALEWN010000374.1 GCA_937925385.1 uncultured Senegalimassilia sp. | reverse complement strand
CGCGATGACGTGATTTTGCGACTCAAATTGTATCGCATGCGTAAAGGCATGGTAGAGCTTTGATGGACACTGCAAAAAGCACTGTAAATTGTGGGATCGAACATATACCCTTGAACAATTTTGATTAAGGGAACAGGCTGATTTGTCAGTGACTTAGTGACAGATTTATTGGGTCAAAAATCAATTTCTAGCCGATTACCTGGTAAAACATATATTCACATAGCCTATCGGTTATAGGGAATTCCATTGACTAAATTTTGTGCAAGTGCACAAAATGTCGTTGAAAAGTGTCAGAATGGTGAAGAAACCGATAGTCGCCTTCACTTCTGCCGCAGCCCTGCTAGATTGGCAGACGTACTGAAGGCGACAAGGTTGTCAAGAAGAAGATTTCCAACGTTGCCAAACGGTGAAGTTGACCAAAGCCTGAAACGGGTTCAGGCGAGCGAGAAAGGATGACGGGCAAAAATGAATGCAGCAACTAACGTGAAACAGGTCCAAGGAAACCATACCCCTATCAACCCGATCGTCGGATTCGTCGCTCTGATGGCGATCGCGCTTGCCGGCTGCGCCATCGTTTCTTCGGCCGTGGTGTCTCTGACCGGCGTCTCCTTCGGCGTTGCGCAGTGCCCCACCTTCAGCCTTGCAGGGTTCGGTGCCGCCGTGGCCCCGCTGCTGGTGGAGTTCGTGGTGCTGTTCGCCATCGCCGCCGGCCTGACCTATCTGGTCTCCCGCAAGTAAACGCGCTTGTGCGGCAAAGAGCAATCTGAACTGCAAAGCCCTCGCGAAAGCGGGGGCTTTTTCATGCGCGGGAACAACTCGGCCGGGGTTGCCGAGCCGCTGTTATTCGCAGGCGGAATTTACCAGGTTGACACAGTGCCGCATGCCCGGGCCTGATACTATGGAACGGATTGAGAAAAGCGTCAGTTTGCCAATTGCAACTTGACACCGGGAACTGCGAGAAAGCGAGCGCGCCTATGTCTTTGGCACCATCGGATCACACCAAGCAACCTGATAACCGCACCACCATGGAATTGGGCGCCGTGCTGCCCATGACCGCCGAGGTGCGCGACGACCACCTGTTCGTCGGCGGCGTCGATATGGTGGAGCTTGCCCATAAGGAAGGTACCGCGCTCTACGTTATGGACGAGGCCGACATGCGCAACCGCATGGAAACCTACCTCAAGGCGTTCCGCAGCCGTTACGAGAACTCCGACGTCATCTTCGCCTCCAAGGCGTTCCTTAACAAGGAAACCGCGCGCATCGTCGCGCAGGAGGGCCTGTGCCTCGACGTGTCCGGCGGCGGCGAGCTGTGGTGCGCGCAGCAGGCCGGCTTCCCCATGGAGCGCGTGTTCGTGCACGGCAACAACAAGACGCCGCAGGAGCTGCGCGAGGCCATCTCGGCAGGCGTCGGCCGCATCGTGGTGGATAGCCGCATCGAACTGGGCCGTATCAGTCAGATCGCCGGCGAGCTGGGCGTCACGCAGGATATCTACATGCGCGTCACCCCCGGTGTCGAGGCCGATACGCACGAGTACATCCGCACGGGCTGCGAGGACAGCAAGTTCGGCTTCACCATGCTCAACGACTTCGCCTTCAAGTGCGTCAAGGACGCGCTCGAGGCGCCGAACGTGCGCCTGGCCGGCTTCCACTGCCACATCGGCTCGCAGATTTTCGCACTGCATTCGTTCGCTGAAGCCGTGCAGGTCATGGTCGAGTTCATCGCTCGCGTGAAGGAAACCTACGGCTACGAGGTCGAGGAGCTCGACATGGGCGGCGGCCTGGGCATCGCCTACAAGGCCGACGACAAGCCCTCCACCATCGACGAATTCGCCGAGTGCACCGTCAACGCGGTCCGCGAGAACTGCGAGCGCCTGGGCGTGAAGCTGCCGCGTCTGGCGGTCGAGCCCGGCCGCAGTCTGGTGGCAACCCCGGGCATCACGCTGTACACCGTCGGCATCCTGAAGACGCTGCCCGGCATTCGCAAGTACGTGGCCATCGACGGCGGCATGTCCGACAACATCCGCACGGCGCTCTATCACGCCGACTACGAGCCCACCATCGCCAACAAGGCCGGTCAGCCCCGCACCGAGATCGTCACGCTGTGCGGCAAGCATTGCGAAAGCGGCGACGCGGTGGTCATCGACATGCCGCTGCAGACGCCCGAGCTGGGCGACGTCATCGCGGTGTTCGGCACCGGCGCGTACTGCTACACCATGGCCAGCAACTACAACGGCCAGCCGCGCCCCGGCATCGTGTTCGTGAAGGACGGCCAGGCCCGCGTGGTCACCCGTCGCGAAACTTACGCCGACCTGTATCATCGCGACATCTAGTCGTTTCAAGGCGGTCGGGCTCGTTCGGTGCTGGGATTCACCTGGCGGCCGCAAGCCCGACCGCCCGCCGCACATTCCGCGCTTTCGCAGGTTTTGCGGGCTTGGCGGTCGTCTCGCCGGCTCCAGGGGGCCTGTGGGCGGCATCGGCGCGCGGCGCCGGCGTCCCTGCGGTATCCTCTGGTTTGCAACATAGCCATCGCATCATCCGCCCAGCGCATCGGGCACATTTTTTCAACCTTTCGAAGGGGGAGATATGACCATCAAACTTGGACTCGTGGGAACGGGCACCGTCGGCGGCGGCTGCTTGGACATCCTGCGCAACCATCGCGAGGACTTCAAGCGCCATCTGGGCGTCGACATGGAAGTGGTGCGCGTGTGCTCTCGCAACCCCGAGCAGGCTGAGGCGCACGGCGTGCTGCACCTGTTCACCGAAGATTTCAACGACATCATCAACGACCCCGAGGTCGATATCGTCATCGAGCTGATCGGCGGTACCACCGTCGCGCGCGACGTGGTTCTTGGTGCGCTGCGCGCCGGCAAGAACGTGGTCACCGCCAACAAGGCGCTCATGGCCACCTTCGGCGACGAGGTCATGGACCTTGCCCGCGAGAAGAACCTGGAAGTGGGCTTCGAGGCCAGCGTCGGCGGCGGTATCCCCATCATCCAGCCGCTGAAGCACTCGCTTATCAGCAACGAGATCACCTCCGTCATGGGCATCGTGAACGGCACCACCAACTACATGCTCACGCGCATGGTCGACGACGGCCTGTCCTATGACGACGCGCTGGCCGAGGCTCAGGCGAAGGGCTTTGCCGAGGCCGACCCCACCGCCGACGTCGATGGCTTCGACGCCGCCGCGAAGATCGCCATCCTGGCATCCATCGCCTTCAACAGCCGCGTGAAGCTCAACGATGTCTACACCGAGGGCATCCGCAACATCACGCAGCTTGACATGGACACGGCCGACGACATGGGCTACGTCATCAAGCTGCTGGCGCTGGCGCATCGCACGCCCGAGGGCATCGACGTGCGCGTGCATCCCACCATGCTGCCGAAGGCCCATCAGATGGCCCAGGTCAACGGCGTGTTCAACGCAATCTACGTCACGGGCGACGCCGTGGGCGAGACCATGTTCTTCGGCGAGGGCGCCGGCGCGGGCCCGGCCGCCGCGGCGGTCATGGGCGACGTGCTGGAGGTTGCGCGCCATATGACGCTCGGCATCCCGCCGGTGGTCGGCTGCACCTGCACCGACAACCTGCCCATCGTTCCCATGGAGCAGCTGAGCACGAAGTACTACATCCGCTTCTCCGTCGCCGACCGCTCCGGCGTACTGGCCGCCATGGCCGGCGTGTTCGCCAAGCACGGCGTCAGCGTGCGCAGCGTGGTGCAGCGCGGCAGCGCTCAGCACGAGACGGTGAACCTCAGCTACGTCACGCACACCGCCAGCGAGGCGAGCGTGCGCCGCGTGCTCGAGGAGATCGGCGGGCTCGAGGACGTGCTGCGCGCCGAGCCCAGCGTCATCCGCGTAGAGGACTAGCGCGGTCCCGGCTGCCTGCCGGTAGCCGGACCTGTTCGATGCTGCGGGGGCTTGCGGCGTCTCGTTTCGCCTTTCGCTTGCGTGGGCGCGGCCTGAAGGTCGTCGCCCGCGTGGCTTATGGCGATCCTGGGTGTCGCAGGCGCTTTTGCCGACTTTTGCCGACCTGCAGGTCGACGGTTGGCGTAACCGAAGAGATTTGCTACTTTATAGGGAAGCCGGTTGAACGGGGCGAAGGGGTTGTTTCCCCGCCCCGTTTCTTTGCGAAAGGGGAATTCATGGAGCAGTATAAGGAAGAGTTCATCCACTTCATGGTGGAGAGCCACGTGTTGAAGTTCGGCAGCTTCACGCTGAAGAGCGGCCGTCAGTCCCCGTTCTTCATGAACGCCGGCGCGTACGTCACGGGCGAGCAGCTGCACCGTCTGGGCAAGTACTACGCCCAGGCCATCCATGACAACTTCGGCCTGGACTTCGATGTGGTGTTCGGCCCGGCCTACAAGGGCATTCCGCTGGCCGTGGTTACCGCCATCGCGCTGCAGGAGCTTTACGGCAAGGAAGTGCGCTACTGCTGCAACCGCAAGGAGGTCAAGGACCACGGTGCCGACAAGGGCAACCTGCTGGGCGCAGACCTGCACGACGGCGATCGCGTCATCATGGTCGAGGACGTCACCACCTCCGGCAAGTCCATCGATGAGACGTATCCCATCCTCAAGGGCGCGGCCGACGTGGAGGTAAAGGGCTTGATCGTCAGCCTGAACCGCATGGAGGTTGGCAAGGGCGGCGTGGTCACCGCCCAGAAAGAGGTGCAGGAGAAGTACGGCTTCCCCGTGGCATCCATCGTCAGCATGGCCGAGGTCGTCGAGTGCCTGTACAATAAGGAGGTCGAGGGTGAGGTCGTCATTGACGACGACATCAAGGCCGCCATCGACGGGTACTACGAGCAGTACGGCGCCAAGGAATAGGCAACGCGCCTGACCTTTTCGAGCGAATCGAATAACGAAGCCTAGCGGCGCCGAACGGCAACGGGTCGTTCGGCGCCGCTGCTGTTTTCGGGGGATAGGTGGCTTCCGCGCGTGGGTCCATGCGGCGATGGCGGTGGTTGACGCTTGCGCAATTGCATCGGCGCCGTCCACCGCTCATCTTGCAATTCCCCATCAGTCACGTTGCAGACGGGCGCGGGAGGTGCGGCGGTTTCATCTCACCTGTTCGGGAAACTTGTTGTGCGCGGTGAACAGCATCTTGACGTGGGACGTTGCAATTCATAGAATTCCGCTTCAGTTATATAGATGATCAGGGTGCAGTGCGCACGCGCGCAAATGCAAGGGAATCGGGTGAAAATCCCGGGCAAGGCGGTTACTGTGTTTCGTTCGCTTGACGGACGATCAGCCAGAATGCTTGTCTGCATCCTTCCTGTGGCAAACAGGGGCGAATCGCCGTGCTGCTGTGCTCCGGCAGGCGATACGTGATGGGGTGCGTGCCGAAGGCGCGTTGCCGCTTGCTGCCTGATTTGCCGTTCCGCCTGCGCGGGACGGCTTTTTTGCGCGTTTGGGCAAAGGCTCCGGGATGATGCCGGCGTCTTGGTCTCGTGCGTCTTGGCTGCTTGTCGGCGAACGTGTTGCCGGCGGCCTTCGTCTTTTGCGCTTCGTCCCGGTTTCCCGCTCATCTTGGTGAAAGGCGCCGGCGCGGTCCGGCGGGGAAACGAAAGGGATGAAATGCCGAAACGAAACGAATCGCCGCGTGCGGGCGGACGCCTGCTGCGCGCGACCATGGCGGGCGTTCTGGCGCTGTCGCTCATGGGAACGCCAGCGTTCGCCGCGAACACGGGGTTGGACGCCCCGGCGACGTACGCCGCCGAAGGGGCGGTGCACGCGGTTGCCGCGGCGGCAGATCTGCCGGATTCCATTTCCGCAGGTGAAACGTATCAACTAACAGCCGATATCGTGCTTGCCGATGGTCAGCAGCTCTCGGAGGTCGCCGGCGTGCTGGACGGCTGCGGCCATACGATCACGCTGGCGGGCAAACCGCTGGCGCAAAGCGTGAGCGGCACGGTGCAGAACCTGGGCGTGGCGTCGTCGGGTGTCATCGAAAGCTCCGACAATCTAGGCAGCATCGCCGTAACGCTCAGCGGCACCGTGCGCATGTGCTGGTCGACGGCGAGCCTGAAGCTGTCCGGATGGATGGGCGAGGTGGGCGGCCTGGTCGGGGAGCTGGCGGGCGGTACCGTGTCGAACTGCTATTTCGCCGGCTCGATCGACTCGATGATGTCGGGCGGCCTGGTGGGCACCGGCAACAAAGGCGCGGTGCGCAACTGTCTGTACATCACGGGTGATGGCGCCGTGTCGATGGGGTACGGCATTGCCAACGAGAACTGCAAGAAGGTCTCGGCGGCCGACCTTGCAAGCGCCGATTCGCTCGAGGTCCTGTCCGCCGATGCTCCTGATACCGGCTACGTGTGGGCGTCGAACGGCGCATCTCCGCAGCTGCAGGAGGCAAGCGCGCCGGTGGTCGTGGACAAAAGCGCGCTCGATGCGGCCGTAGCCGCCGCCGAGCAGCTGTCCGAGTCCGACTACGAGGCGGATGGCTGGCAGGCGTTCGTCGACGCGCTTTCCGCCGCCAAACAGATGAGCGGCAACGAGGAGGCCACGCAGCAGCAGGTCAACGATGCGGTGAAGGCCCTGACCGGCGCGCAGGCCGCGCTGGCGAAGAAGAAGCCCACCGCCCCGACCGAGGTGCCCTCGGCAGCCAAGCACATCAAAAGCCAAGATGACTTCATGTATATGAACGTGAAGGACGAGTCGGCCTATTATGTGCTGGACGGCGACATCGTCATCGATGACGAGTACTTCTTCGGCCCTTCCGGTGCGCTTGCCTGCACCTTCGACGGACAGGGCCATAGCGTGACGTTCGCCAACGGCGGCGGTGTGCGCAGCCTGTTCGACGGCGTTGCGGCAACCGGCGTCGTTCAGAACGTCCGCTTCGCCGGACAGCTCAAGCAGGCTACGGACGGCCGCGCCTTCGGTCCGCTCGGCAATGACGTTGCGGGCGCCGTGATTAACTGCTCCACGTCCGTATCCGGCAAGGGCGCCGTCGGCTTTGCCCGCACGCTTGCCGGCGGTGTGATCTCGAATTGCTACTCCACGGCCGAGGCAAGCGGCGGCGCGCTGTTCGCCTCCTGTGATACGGGTAGGCTGGTGAACACGTACTGGTCGAGCTATCAGGCGCAGCCTGCGCAGTTCCCGGCGGGCGCGCTTTCGAACTCGTTCGCCCTCGATCCGAAAGACATGCGCAGCGCCGCCTTCACGGAGCTGTTGAACGCCAACCGCGGCTCGAACGGCGTCGTGTGGGCGCAGGCTGCGGATGGGTATCCGTACTTCGGGGCCGATGCGGGCTATGTCGAGCCGGATGACGTCGTTTCTGACGACGTGTACCCGGTGACGTTCACCGCAAACGATGGGACTGCGTGCGCGATCGGCGGCAACCATGTGCTGGAGGTTTCGCCCGACGACGTCGCCGCCGATAGGCTCATC
This sequence comes from uncultured Senegalimassilia sp., assembly GCA_937925385.1. Taxonomy (GTDB): domain Bacteria; phylum Actinomycetota; class Coriobacteriia; order Coriobacteriales; family Eggerthellaceae; genus Senegalimassilia. Next base: position 4,411 of record CALEWN010000374.1, on the reverse strand, counting down.
GGCGTGCTTTCCCTTTCCGGCGTGCCCGAGGGCAGTTCGGTGACGTGGTCCACAGGCGATGCGAACCGCAACAACATCGCCGTGAACGAGACGACGGGCCAGCTGTACGTCTACGATAACGCGGCGGGAACGGTGACGGCCACCGAGACCGCGGCCGACGGGACGCAGCGCACGGTGGCGACGGTCAAGGTGCAGGCGAAGGCCCAGCCCATCGACGATTTCCAGATCTGGTACGACGGCGCCGACGTGACGGGCGGCTCCATCACGGTGGCGGGCTCCGAGGTGCGCAACCTCGAGGTGCGCGTGCACTATGTCGGCTCCCCCGAGGACAGCTACGTGCCCGCGTCCTTCACGCGGTTCTCGTTCGAGGGTAGCAGCGCCGACGTGCTGTACAGCAACGACTATTCCGCCTGCTTCTACTTCAAGAAGCAGGGCGATGCCACGATCTCGGTGACGTCGCGCAACAACCCCGATTTGGGCGCGAAGACGGTTTCCGTAACGTCTACCAACGTTGCGGCGACCGGCGTCTCCCTGGGCTATGCCGAGGACGGTCAGCCTATCGTGCTGCAAGGGCGCAACCCCCTGAGCGATGAGGCGAAGGCGTTCCTGACCGACAAGGCCAGCCCCCATGTAACGCCCGATAACGCGACGAACCGCGATAACTTCACGGTGACCAGCAGCAATCCGGCGGTCGCGGCCTACACTGCCGCCGGCGACATCGGTTTCACGCCGTATGCGGCGGGCACGACCACGTTCACGGTGACACTGCCCGACGTGGACGCTGAAACGGGCAAGGCTATCAGCGATTCGCGCGAGGTTTCGTACGAATATGCGAACCCGCTGGTCAGCGTGACGGCTCCGGATTCGGTCACGGTGAAGGCGGGCGAGCGTGCGGCGCTCGGCCTTTCGTTCGCCGGCAAGAACGACGAGCAGGGTTGGAGCATCACCGAGCCCGGCATGACCTGGTCGTACAGCGAGGACGGTGTCATCAGCATCGATCGCGACGTCGCGGGCGAGTGGAAGCATGCGGAAGGTGCCCCCGACGATGGGCTGTTCGTCGCAAGCTCCGAGTACACGATCACCGCGCTCAAGCCCGGCACCGTCACGGTCACGGGCACGCCCGTTGACACGACTGCAGGCGCCAAGCCGGTGACGTTCACCGTTACCGTGGACGGCATCGCGCCGGCGCCCGCCGACGTGGCGAAGCTTGTGGACGAGGGCATCGAGTCGGCGGCGTCGTTCCTTGACGCGAACCGTTCGGCTACGGCCTTCGTATACGGCGACGAGTGGGAGCTGTACACGTTCCTGTGCGCCGGACGCGGCGTCGAACCGGCGATGATCGAGCGCTACCTGGCATCCGTCAACGTGAATGCGGACGAATGGTCGGCTTCGCTGACCGACACGGAGCGCGTCATGCTCACCATGGCGGCGCTCGGTAAGGACGTGACCGACGTTGCGGGCAAGAACCTCGTCGAGCTAGTGCGCGACGGCTCGAGCACGGCGGAGATGTCCAACGAGGTCGCCTACGCGCTCCTGGCGCTCGACAAGGCGAACGCCCAGGTGCCCGAGGTCGGCTCCTCCGATAGGGATGCGCTCGTCGCGAAGCTGCTGACGTTCCAGAACGAGGACGGCGGCTTCGGGCTGACGGCCGGCTCCGGAAGCGGCGTGGACATGACCGCCATCGCGTTGCAGGCGCTCGCGCCGTATGCGGACGCCAACGCCGACGCGGTGTCGGCGGCGTTGGGCTTCCTGCGCACGAAGATGAGCCCCGGCACGTGCGACTTCGGCTCCGCGGAGTCCGACGCGCAGGTGCTGCTGGCGCTGACGGCGCTGGGCAAGGACCCGCTGAACACGGTAAACGGTTTCGCCAACGGCGTATCCAACCTGATTACCGCCATCATGGCCTACAACGTCGAGCCTATGGGCTTCGCGCATGTGAAGGGCCAGGAAGCGAGCGCGATGCCCTCGATCCAGGTGTTGCAGGCGCTTTCGTCGTACAAGCAGCACGATTGGAGCAGCGACGTGAAGCCGGGCAAGCTGGTTTCCGGGCGTGACCCGCAGCTGCCCCTCGCGCCCGTCGGGGACGGTAACGGCAACCAGGGCTCCCTGGTTGCCACGGGCGACTCCGCCCTGGCCGCGAACGTGCTGCTCTGCGTCGCAGGCTTGGCGGTCGCCGTCGCCGCCGGCGCCGCCCGCCGCATGCGCGCCCGCCGATAGCGCACCTGCAAGAGGTTTTCGCGAAGCGGCAAGAACCCCGGCCTTCGCCAGTGCGCAGGGCCTCAAGGCCGTCCTCGAATCGTTCGAGGACGGCCTTTTGCGTTCGTGTTGGGCAAGTTCGGGTGTTGGTCTGCAGTTCTGGCGGGCGGGCGCGCTTCCTGCTAGGCTTGGGAGAAGGCAAACGCAAGGGAAGGATGAGTCATGGACGCAAGCGAGATCGGTGTGGTGTTCGACTGCGATGGTACGTTGCTCGATTCGATGGGCGTGTGGCATGGGCTGCAAAACGAGCTGGCTGAACGCGTGGAAGGCACGCTGACCGCCGAAGACGTGGCGGCGCTGGCGCCTATGAGCATTCCCGAGTGCGGCGCGTTCTTCCACGAGAAGTTCGGCTTGGGCGAAAGCGACCACGAGGTGGTCGGCATGATCGACGAGTACATGCTGGACTTCTATCGTCATCGCGCCGAGGCGCGTCCCGGCGCGCTCGAGTTCGTGCAGGGGCTTGCCCAGGCGGGTGCGCATTTGACGGTGGCATCCTCAAGCCCCAAGCCCTACCTGATGGCCGGCATCCAGCGTTGCGGGTTCGCCCCGTATCTTGAGCGCGTGCTGTCGGTCGAGGACGTGCATTCCACGAAACGCGAGCCCGACGTATGGGACCGCGCCCGCGAGATCATGGGCACGTCCAAGGAGCTGACCTGGGGCGTCGAGGATTCCGCATACGCCATCGGCACGCTTGGCGGCGCCGGCTACCGTACGCTTGCCGTATACGACAGCGATGACGCCGGCACGTGGGATGCCCTGCAGGCTTCCGCGGAGCACGCGATCCGCAGCTTCGAGGACCTTACGGTCGAGGAGTTCCTTTCCTGGAGCGAGCAGCTGCTCTTCGCCGGCGCGGCGAACAAATAAGCGCGTGACGGGAGGCGGCGTGCTCTCCTGCCAGATAAGGAAACCGTTCGACCTCGTTCCGATGCGCAAGGACGCGCCGGTTTGCGCCCGCCCTTGCGGGATGCGCTGGTTCCCGCAATCTCCGTTTTGTTCAGAAACTCCCTATATCGTCGATCGGGATGTAAATCTCGATCGACGACTCAAAATCGATGGGCCCGGAACGACGATTCGTTCCGGGCCCATCGCTGTTTGCTGGCCTGTTTGGCGTCCCTTGGGGTCGCTTTCCCTAATCCCAGGGGTTTTCCTGGAACAGGGGCTCGGGTGTGGGTGGGCGGTCCGAATAGGGGTCGTAGCCGTCGTCGTCCTCGTTCTCGGCGCGGATGAAGGGGTCGTTCGCAGGCTGATCCGATGCGGAGCCGGACGCTGCGCCCTCCTTCGCCAAGCGATGCCCCGCTTCGGCCGACGGCCCCTTGCCGGTTTTGCCGGGCAAGGGGGTGACCTGCGGCTTGATGGTGTAGTGCTTCGGCATGGCGTTTCCCTATTCGCCGGTGCCCAGGCTGTTCAGGTCGTAGGGCGTGGTCTGGTACACGTAGTAGTTCAGCCAGTTCGTGTACAGCAGCTGCGCGTGCGCGCGCCACGTGCTGACCGGCTCCTGCGCGGGGTCGTTGTTGGGGAAGTAGTGGGCCGGGACGGGGACGTCCATACCCTTGTTCACGTCGCGCTCGTATTCGGCGCGCAGCGTGCCGGTGTCGTACTCGGGGTGGCCGAACACGAAGAAGTGGCGGCTGTCGGTGCTCTTGGCGATGTAGACGCCGGCCTCATCGGACTGCGCGACGATCTCCAGGCGCGGGTCGGCCTCGATATCCTCGGCGTACACGGTGGTGTGGCGGGAATGCGGCGCCCAGAAGCGGTCGTCGAATCCGCGCACCAGCGGGCTGGAGGGCTTCAGCACGTCATGGTTGAACACGCCGGAGAGCTTCTTCGGCAGCTCGTGCTTCTGGATGCCGTAGTGGTAGAAGATGCCGGCTTGCGCGCCCCAGCAGATATGCAGCGTGGAGTGCACGTTGGTGGTGGACCACTTCATGATGCGGCACAGCTCGTCCCAGTAGTCGACGTCCTCGAACTCGTGCAGCTCGACGGGCGCGCCGGTGATGATCATGCCGTCGTAGCGATTGTCCTTGATCTGGTCGAACGAGCGGTAGAACGTTTTCAGGTGCTCTTGCGAGACGTTGTGCGACTCATGGGAGATGGTGTGCAGCAGCTCCACCTCGATCTGCAGCGGGGTGTTGGACAGCTTGCGCATGATCTGCGT
>CALEWN010000373.1 GCA_937925385.1 uncultured Senegalimassilia sp. | reverse complement strand
TCCAATAAAACCAAAAGTTCGGATAGTTCTCAAAGAGTTGTTAATCAGGCCTTGACTTCATATAGCTGGCCTCCTTTGCAACGAAAAACGAGGACGCTACCGTAGAAGATGGCGCCCTCGTCCGTGCACGAGAGATGCTCCCTACGCCAGCGTTACCTGGACAGGTTCAAAGGGTTAGGCTTGCGCCCTCTCAGCGCCGACGTTGCCGCCGGGCACCCCTGCATCGAATCTGTTGTGCATATAGTACACCGCCACGTAAACCGCTTGCCCATTAAACCGCCGAACGGACAAAGGAATCGCACGAGCCAAGCGACCGGCTTTACCGTGCACGCCCTTTGCACGCTAAACAGCCGAACGGATGCGGAAAACCGAAAACAGCGGAACCCTTCGCCTTACTGTGCACGGCGCGGCTTGCGGGACAGGCGCAATGCCGCTATCTCGGCGGCGACCGCGCAGGCGGTGAAGGCAGCGGAGACGAACGGCATCGCCAAAAGCGGCATGCAGGTGATGAACACACCTGCGGCGAACGACCCAAGCGCGCTGCCGAGTTGCAACGAGGAGTTCGACAAACTGACGGCAAACGCCGCCTCGTCGCCCGCGTTGAGCATGATGAACGAATTCTGCGCCGGCAAGAAACCCCAGGATATGCCCGTCCACAGACATGCCGCCGCCAGCGCCGCGGGCCACGACTCCGTGACAAGCCCCAAGCCCACAAGCGTTACCGCCTGAAGCGTCACGCAACCGATGACCGCCGAAGCCGAGCCGAAGCGATCGGCTGCCCAACCGCTTGCCTTCGAGCCGATCATGCTCATCAGCCCGAACGCGAACAGAGATCCGCTTACCCACTCAGGCTGGGGAAGCACGCTTTCCATGAACGGCGTGATATAGGTATTCATGGAGGCATACCCCACGAACATGAGCACGGTGCAGATCAAGGGCAGCACCACGCAAGGGTTGCGGAACACGCGGAGCGCATCGGTGCCTCGACGGCCCTGCTCGGCCGGCGAGTGCGGCGCTTCAGGCACGTGCACGACGAGCACAATGACCGCGAACGCAATGCACGCTGCGACGACGAGCGCCCAATACGCCTGCTGCCAGGTGATGACGTTGCGCAGCATGCGCGCGGCGGGAAGGGCGAAGACGAACGATGCGCTGAAGCCCAGCGCCACGTTCGACATGGCCGAGGCGGCGCGCGAAGGGCCCGCGATGCGGCTTGCCGCGATGTAGGCGGTTGCCGCGAAGGTGCCGTTGCCCACGCCCATGACGGCTCTGCCCGTCAAAATGACGGGATAGATAGGCGTGGCGGCGCATATGGCCATGCCCACCGCCATAAGGGCAAGGCTGACCAGCAGCAACGTTTTCGGTCCGCGCGAGGTGAGCGCCATGACCAGAAGCGGGGTGCCGATGGCGTTGCACACGCCGTAGACGCCCATCATAAGGCTGACCTGGGAAAGATCGATGCCGGCTATCTGCGCGACTTGATCGGGCACGCCCAGAATGTATTGGTAGGCGCATCCGAACACGAAGCAGCTGAGCGCCAACACCAAGATCATGAGGTTGCCGCGCGCGCGGCTGGGCGCGTCCGCCGCGGATGCCGTTTCGGAGCGGCTCATGCCCTCACTTCCTGCGCGCTTTGAGGGACGGAATCCACGCGGATGCGCAGCAAATCGCCCGATTGCAAGGCGATATCGCTGGTGAACGCATAGGTTTCCATGGTGCGATTGGCCACCGGCACCGGCTCGGGAGACGGGTTGGGGCGATTTCCGCTTGGCTGCACCAGCCAGGTGAGGCCTTTCACGTTCACCGCCGCAATGGCTTTTCGCGGAGAAAGCGCCTCAAGCTCATCGCCTTCGCAGAAACGGTTGTGGCACGTAGCCTCGATTCGCCATCTGTCCTCCCCTTCGGGGCTGCAGCTGGTCACCGTGGCCGCATGCAGGTAATCCTTGTCGTAGCCATCGCGCTCCTGGCGTTGGCTTGGCTGACCGAAATAGAAGCCGGTACCGTAGGGGCGATGCGAAATGGCGTGCAAGTCGGACATTACCGCAGACGGATCTGCGCCATCCATGACCGCCCGATAAGCATGCACCACCGTGGCAACGTAAAACGCACGTTTGTTACGGCCCTCGATCTTAAACGAGCTGACGCCAGCTTGCGCCAGCTCATCGAGATGCTCGATCATGCACAGGTCGTGCGCGTTCATGACATAGGTGCCGCGCACATCCTCCTCAATGGGGTAATACGCACCGGGACGCTTCTCCTCCACCAGCGCATAGCTCCATCGGCACGGCTGCGCGCAATAGCCCTTGTTACCCGAGCGTCCCGTCATGGCAGCGGACAACATGCAGCGCCCCGAGAAGGCCATGCACATGGCGCCATGCACGAACGCCTCGATCTCAAGATCGCGCGGCGCCTGCGCGCGCAACTCGGCGATGTCTTCCACGCTCATCTCGCGCGCAACCACCACGCGCGATGCGCCCAGGTCATGCCAGGCGCGCGCAGCTTCGGCGTTCATCACCGAAGCCTGCGTGCTCACATGCAGCTCCATGTGCGGCGCGTAGCGTTTCGCCAGGGAAAATGCGCCAAGGTCGCTGACGATGAGCGCGTCGGCGCCCGAGGCGTCAAGAGCTTCTAGATACGGCGGCAAAGCGGCGATATCGGCCTGGCTCATGAGCGTGTTCACCGTCACGTACACCTTCACGCCCGCCGCATGCGCGAACGCGACGGCGGACGGGATATCGTCAAGCGTGAAGTTTTCGGCACGCTGGCGCATGCCGAACCTATCGGCCGCCAGGTACACCGCATCGGCTCCAAAACGCACGGCCGCCTCGAGCTGGCTGCGGCCGCCCGCAGGAGCGAGAAGCTCGGTTGTTGAAAAATCAGTCATCGGTAGCAATCTTCGTAGTAATCGGTCCAGTACAAACACGAAAGCCGCCGCGCAGCCTCGAACCCATCCAGCCGGATGCCGTACGGCAGATCCGGCACCTTCGCTTCAGACCCGGCGAAACGCATCTTGCGTCAGGCAGGCCGGGCGCGGCCTTTCGACCACGCCCGCAAGGTAGAGAAAGGGAACGAAACGGCGCAGCGGCCCGCAACGTCGGTTTTAGCCTACTTGCCTTCAGAGGGGTCGTAGCTGACGCGAGCACCCTGAGGGGTGTCCTCGATGGTGAAGCCCAGCCCCGTAAGGCCATCGCGGACGGCGTCGGCCACTGCCCAGTTCTTCTCGGCACGCGCGGTGGCACGTGCATCGAGCAGGGCATCGACGGCCTCGTGCGCATCGGAGCCTTCGTAACCGGCAACCTGTTTCGCCAGGTCAACGACCTCGGCCGGGTATGCGTCGGCCTGATTGTCCTCCCAATCCTGCGGGGCAACCTCCACGCCGAACACGCGCATGAGCGTGGTGATGGTCTCGCGCAGATCGCGCACGGCGGGAACATCGGAGAGCGAAAGCGTTTTGTCGGCGATCTGGGTGTTCGCGAAACCGACCAGGTCGAACACCTCGCCCAGTGCGCGCGGAGCGTTGAAGTCATCGTCCATGGCCAAGACGAACTCGACGCGCGTGGACTTCGCTTGCTTCAGGATGGCCTGCGTATCAAGCGGGCTGGGCGCATCCTGGGCGTTCTTCATCTGCCAATCAAGGTTGCGCACGGCGTTCTCGATGCGGGAAAGCGCGGATGCGGCCTCGTCGAGGCGCTCGTCTGAGAAATCGAGCGGGCTACGATAATGCGTTTGCAGCATAAGGAAGCGCAGCACATCGGGGGACGTGGTTTTCAGGATGTCGCGCAACAACAGGAAGTTGCCCAGCGACTTGCTCATCTTCTCGTGGTTGATCTGCAGCATGCCGCTGTGCATCCAGTGGTTGGCGAAGGTGCAACCGCATGCGGCCTCGGACTGGGCGCGCTCGTTCTCATGATGCGGGAACACCAGGTCGGCGCCGCCGCCATGGATGTCGAAGGGCAGGCCCAGGTACTTGCGCGACATTGCCGAGCACTCGATGTGCCAGCCAGGACGGCCCTGGCCCCATGGGCTTTCCCAAGAGGGCTCGCCGGGCTTGGCGGCCTTCCACAGCGCGAAGTCGAGATGGTCGCGCTTGCGATCTTCCAGGCCCTGTCCGTCGGCGCGCAGCTCGCGATGGCCGCCTTCCATCTCATCGATGTTGCGACCGGACAGCGCGCCGTAATCAGCGTAGCTGCGCACGCTGAAGTAGACATCGCCTTCGACCTCGTACGCGTGACCACCGTCGATGAGCTCCTGGATGAGTTGGATCATCTCGGGAATCTCCTCGGTTGCGCGCGGGCGCACATCCGGGTCCTGCACGTTCATGGCATGCATGTCGTCAAGGAAGGCCTGCGAATACTCGGCAGCCACCTCGGCCGCGCTGCGGCCCTCTTCGTTAGCCTTCTTGATGATTTTGTCATCAACATCGGTGATGTTGGAGACGAACTTCACGTCGAAGCCGCGCCAGGAAAGGTAGCGGCGGATGACGTCGAAGCTGACGAAGGTGCGGGCGTTGCCGATGTGGATGTAGTTGTAGACGGTGGGACCGCACACGTACATGCCGATTTTCCCGTGTTCAAGCGACTCGAAAGGCACCTTCTCGCGAAGTTTGCTGTCGTAGATCTTAAGCATTTGCGTTCCTGTTCTATACGCATGCCGCATGGCGCGGCGGGTTGACGGTGATCGATAAAGGATGAGCGCCGAAATCTGCGCCCTTGCTAGCTACATCGCGCCAGCAGGGCCACGGCCGTGGCGGAGATGCCTTTTTGCTCTCCTTCGAAGCCAAGCCCCTCGGTAGTGGTGGCCTTCACGCCGACGTTTTCGACCGCGATGCCCATGGCAGCTGCCAGATTCTCGCGCATCTGCTGGCGATGCGGCGCCATCTTCGGCTTCTGAGCTGCGATAACGCTGTCGACATCGATGATTTGGAAGCCCTCTTCGCGCACCTTGTCCGCCACGGCCGCCAGCAGCTTCATGGAATCGGCCCCCTCCCATTTGGGGTCGGTGTCGGGGAAAAGCTTGCCGATATCGCCGCCGCGGATGGCGCCGAGCAGCGCGTCTGCCACGGCATGCGCCAGCACATCGGCGTCGGAGTGGCCGAGCAAGCCCAAGGTGTGCGGGATATCGACGCCGCCGATGATGAGCTTGCGCCCTTCGACCAGCTTATGCACATCGTAGCCCTGTCCTATGCGCAGGGCGCTGAATTCCAAGCTCATTGCTCCTGCTCGCCTTTCTGCTTGAGATAACGCTCGCGCACGGCGGCGACGAGCATGAGGTAGTCCTCCGGAACGGTGAGCTTGATGTTGTCGCGCTTGCCCTCCACCACAAGGACGCGGCCGCCGAGACGCTCGATCAGGGAGCTGTCGTCGGTGCCGACGAACCCGTCGGAGAGCGCCGAGGCGTGCGCGCGGCGGTAGATGCCCGCGCGGAAGACCTGCGGGGTTTGCGCGTTCCAGAACACGCTGCGGTCGGGCGTGCCGACGATAACGCCGTTTTCAACCACTTTCAGCGTATCGATGGCGGGATGGGCCACCACGGCGCCGTCGGCATCGATGTTGCCCTTGAGCGTGGCAATGGTATGGGCGATCAAATCGGCCGAGATGAGCGGGCGGGCACCATCGTGCATGACCACGTACTCGAACTCCTCGGGCACCAGCTCAAGGCCGGAAAACGCCGATTCCTGACGCGTGGAGCCCGCCGCGGCGACCACGATGGGCGTAGCGAACGAGAAGGGGTCGACGGCCTTGCTCAGGTACTCGCCCTGACGTTCGGCCGGGCAGACGATGACGATGAGGCCGATATCGCCTACGGCGTCGAAGGCCTCGACCGACCAGGTGAGAATCGGCTTGCCGCCGATTTCCACCAGCTGTTTGCCGCCTTCCTTGCCGAAACGCTCGCCCGTGCCGCCGGCCAGGATAATGGCCGCCGTCTTCGGGTTCTTGTCGACCTTGCCCTCAAGGCCGGCCAAGGATTGCGTGAGCGCATCGATATCAAGCGCCGTGGCCAGGTCGGCTGCGGCGAGCACCGAGGACGAGAACACCGGGTCAACGGTCTTGGGCATGGTTTCCTCTTTCCGTCGAAAACAAATGAGGCGGCCCCTTTCGGGACCGCCTTACATTCTAAAGCAACTGCTGCGTTTTCACAGGCGCGGTACGGGCTGCATGGAAAAAGTGCGCGTGGCATGCGAACCCGCCGGCCCACACAGAGCGCAGCGGGAGCAACCCGAACCCTAGTCCGCAGCGCCGCCGCTTGCCGACCCGCCCGAGCCGGAGACGCCGGCATGGCCCAGATCGAAGTTCGTGAGCAGAAGCTCGGCATCGCGCGCGATGCTGTCGTGCTTGCGCGGTGCGGGAATGGAGCCCGTACCGGGAACGAACGCAAGGCTTTCGCCGTCCTCGGAAACGTTGGCCTGGATGACCGAGCCGGACGTCCACTTGCCCTCGAGCAGCTCCTCGGACAGCGGATCCTCCAGCAGACGCTGGATGGCGCGACGCAGCGGGCGGGCGCCATAGGCGGCATCGGTGCCTTCCTTCGCGATGAGCTTATAGGCGTCATCGGTGAGGTTGATGGTCATGTTCTGGGCAATCAGACGCTCTCGCAGGTCTGCCACCATGAGCTTGGCGATTTCGACGATCTGCTCCTGCGTCAAGGACTTGAACACGATGATCTCGTCGATACGGTTCAAGAACTCGGGCCTGAACAACTTCTTCACCTCGCCCATAACGCGGGATTTGATCTCCTTGTCGGAAAGGCCTGCCTTGCCCTCGGGGCTGAAGCCGAGCGTGGTGGGCGCGGAGATCTCGCGGGCGCCAACGTTGGACGTCATGATGATGACCGTGTTGCGGAAATCGACCGTGCGGCCCTGGGCGTCGGTC
>CALEWN010000372.1 GCA_937925385.1 uncultured Senegalimassilia sp. | reverse complement strand
TGAACTCGTCGACGATGATGATCTCGATGTCGTCAACGCCCTTATCGCCCCCGCACGCAAGGATGGACTCGATGCACTTGTCCATGTATGCCGCGGAGTTATAGCACGGGATGGCGAAGGTGATGCTTTTCATGCCTGTCCTTTCCTGGGAGCAACAGCGGGAATGAGATCGTTGGCGCCGCCGTTCAAATGGTTCGCCCGCCATTTTACCGGCAGAGAGGCGCACGGCTGTCCCACGCGGAGACATTATGGATAAAATCCAAGTGAACCGCTTGGGCGCCGCATAAACCAAGCCCCGCTTGCGACAGCGGCGTCTAGCATATCGCGAAGAAAGGGTACGAACATGAGCTCGTTTTTGGACACCATGCTTGCACGCGCCAAAGCCGACAAGCAGACCATCGTCTTACCCGAGGGCGATGACCCTCGCACGCTCGAAGCAGCCGAGACCATCCTCGCGCAAGATGTTGCCAACCTGATCATCTTGGGCAACGTGGAGGCGATCAAGGAATCGGGGCGCAAGCTCGACGGCGCCACGCTGATTGACCCGCAAGACTCCGACTTGCACGACGAGTTCGCAAACACCCTGTACGAACTGCGCAAGCATAAGGGCATGACGCTTGAGAAGGCAGCCGAGCAAGTACGTGATGTGCTGTTCTTCGGCGTCCTCATGGTGAAGACCGGCCGTGCCGACGGCATGGTATCCGGCGCCTGCCACTCCACCGGCGACGTCCTTCGCCCCAGCCTGCAGATCCTAAAAACCGCCCCGGGCGTGAAGCTGGTCAGCAGCTTCTTCATCATGGTGGTGCCTAACTGCGAATACGGCCAGAACGGCACCTTCCTGTTCAGCGACTGCGGCCTGGAGATCCAGCCCGACGCCGAGAAGCTCGCCCACATCGCCGTCAATTCCGCCCAATCCTGGAAAACCCTCATCGGCACCGAGCCGGTGGTGGCGATGCTCTCCCATTCCACCTACGGCTCCGCCAAAAACGACGATGCGAACAAGGTGGTCGAGGCTGCCGCCATCGCCCGCGAGCTGGCGCCCGAGCTTGCACTCGACGGCGAGCTGCAAGCCGATGCCGCCATGGTGCCCTCCGTTGGCGCATCGAAGGCCCCCGACAGCAAGGTGGCCGGCAAGGCGAACTGCCTGATCTTCCCCGACCTTGATGCAGGCAACATCGGCTACAAGCTGGTACAGCGCCTAGCACACGCCGAGGCTTTCGGCCCGGTCACCCAGGGCATCGCAGCCCCGGTCAACGACCTGTCCCGCGGCTGCACCGCGCATGACATCGAAGGCGTCATCGCCATCACCTGCGTTCAGGCGCAGGCGAAAAAGGCCGCCGACGCCCAGTAACCCGAACCGACGCGAAGCTCCTCGATCTATCAGGGCCTAACGACGAAACCGAAAACCCCGCTTCCCGAACCGATTGCAACGTTCGGAAGCGGGGTTTTCTTGTCGAATCCGCCAAACGCCAAGCATCCGAGATACCTCGCGCGAACCCGCATACCGCACAGGCGCCGATGCCGCCATCGGCGCCGCTATCCGCAAAAGGGCAGCAAGGACCTTGAATTCAGGCACGGCGGCTTCAGTCCTAAACGACCGGTGAAGCCGACGCTAGGTACATGAAACGTGCAGCCCCGAACCAAAAGAAAAGCCCTCTATCGAGGGCTTTTCAACATTGCGGATTGCGCAGCGCCTTGCTGCTATGCGAACGACCAGGCGCTTTACGGCTCGATGCCGACCATCTGGTCGTGCACGATCTCGTAGGTGTCGCGCGCGATCATGTACTCCTCATTGGTGGGGATGATGATGATCTGCACTTCGGAGTCGTCGGTGGAGATGATGCGCTCGAAACCGCGATGACGGTTCTTCTCCTCGTCGAGCACGATGCCCAAAGGCTGCAGGCCGGAGAAGATCATGCGGCGCATTTTGTCGCAGTTCTCGCCAACGCCGGCGGTGAGCACGATGGCATCCACGCCGCCCATGACGGCGATGTACTGGCCGATGTACTTCTTCACCGAGTTGGAGAACATGTCGTATGCGAGCATAGCGCGCTCGTTGCCCTCTTGCGAGGCCGTACGCACGCTGCGCAGGTCGTTGGACACGCCGGAGATGCCGAGCAAGCCGGACTGCTTGTTCATGAGGTTGTTCATTTCCTCGGCAGTCAGGTTCTCGTGGTCCATGACGAACGGCACGATAGCCGGATCAATGGCGCCGCAGCGGGTGCCCATCATCAAGCCGTCGAGCGGGGTGAGGCCCATGGAGGTATCCACGGCCACGCCATGGTCGATGGCAGAAGCCGAGCAGCCATTGCCCAGGTGAAGCGTGATCAGCTTCAGGTCCTCAATAGGCTCGTCGAGCACCGCGGCAGCGCGTTCGGAAATATAGCGATGTGAAGTGCCATGAGCGCCGTACTTGCGGATGGCATACTTCTCGTAGAGCTCGTAAGGCAGCGGATACATGTAGGCCTTCGGCGGCAACGTGGTGAAGAACGACGTGTCGAACACGGCCACCATGGGAACGCCCGGCATATGATTCATACAGGCATGGATGCCCATGAGCGCCGCACCGTTATGCAACGGCGCCAGCTCGGCAAGCTCGTCGATCTTCGCGATGACATCGTCGTCGATGAGCACGGAACGATCGAAATACTTGCCTCCCTGCACGATGCGATGACCGACCGCGTCGATCTCGGACAGAGAAGAGATAGCGGCGCCCTCGCCCGAGACCAGGGAATCAAGCACGAGCGCGATAGCGTCATCGTGGTCCGCCATCTTCGCGTCGATGACCACTTCGTTATCATCAAGACCGTGCTTGTGGAACGCCTCGGCCGAACCGACGCGCTCGCAAATGCCCTTGGCCATGAGCGTATGCGTTTCAACATTGATAAGCTGGTACTTCAGCGAAGATGAACCCGCATTGATAACCAAAACGTTCAACGGCCTGCCTCCTTACCCAAAAGATTTCGAGCCATCATTGTAGATGCAAAACACGCCACACGTTGCCGCAAGCGGCGCCCGCG
>CALEWN010000371.1 GCA_937925385.1 uncultured Senegalimassilia sp. | reverse complement strand
GGCTCCACGCGAACGTTGGGGATATGGGAAACGGCCTGCTTCACAAGGGAAACACGCTCATCAAGATCGAACAGCGGCTTCTTCTTGTCCGACGCGGCAACCGCGACGATGACCTCGTCCATGATGCGCGACGCACGCGTGATGACGTCCATATGCCCGCTGGTGATCGGGTCGAACGTGCCGGGCGTAAGTGCTCGTTTCACTATCGTGATCCCTCCGCTCTGGCTATTTCAAACGAAAGTAAAGAAGAGAGGTTGCAAATCGATATCCGAGGCAACCTGCGTCGGATCCCCTAAAATCCTATGAATATTATACGTTCTGGCAGTCGGTCGAAACATGCACATATATTGACATCTGTCCCATATATTGTTGAGATAAGCGATAGATATACCCGATATTTTGCAATCGTTGAGATATCATTCGGGCAATCTTGTTACCATAGACCATATAGCGTATTACCATTTCTACTGAAAGAGGCAGTAATGGCTGTCCAAGCTCACCAGATCCAGGAAATCGATTGCAAGATCGATGCGTTAGACGACCAAACGGTCGCCGCGTTTCTCGACGACTCGGTAAAAGATAACCCTGATGTGCTATCCCGCATCGCCCCCATTGCAGCGCGCTGCTGCGAATCCCTGCATCCGCGCGGCGTGTACTAGGTGTTCAACCCGGCAATCTGCACCCTTCCGCGCGACTATACCGAGCCCGGCATCAAACTGGTGGGCACCATGGCCGTGCTGCATGGCGAAGCGGTATACGAGCGCATGCGTCGCGCGAACCACTGCGTCATGGTAGCGGTAAGCGTCGACACCACCGAGAACATCCAGGCGCTGCGCGTGCTTTTGGTTCACGACACGGACGATTTCGCGGCGTTCGAGGCATGCCTGCAGGCGATGGGCGGACGCGCGGAAGAAATCATCACCGATGCGATCAACGAAGAAGCCCATTCCCTGGGGCTGCACATCGACAACCTGCTGCAGGCCGGCGAAAGCGACTTCCCGCTTGATTACAATTCGCAGCTGCTGTTCTACACGCAAGCGGAACGGCGCCTGGGATTCGCGCTCGAAGATGACGGTTCCCTGAACTCCGAGAACGCCACGCTTGGCGTCATCGGCATGTACGATGCCTCGCAACGCGGCAGAAAACGCGCCTGCGCCCGTTGCCACAACCGTGATTTCTGCAGCATCCGCGCTATCGGCATGAACTGCCACGGCCGTCGCGGCAAGTTCAAGAAATCCGAGACCGAAGAGAAGAAAACGGCGTAGAGCAAACGCTCGGCACACTGATTGCAAAGCCTCCGACGTTGTACGTCGGAGGCTTTTCCATACACTGAAGAGGGCCATCGTGTATAGCAAAAAAGACCCTGGTGCAAATACACCAGGGTCTTTATAGGTTGGCAAGCTATGTAAGCTTACGCAGCCGATAAGCAGGAAAGCTTACGCGGCTTTACAGGGTCCACAGATGCTCGGGATCCTCGACGCCCTTAGCGTACTCCTTGAGGATGCCACGGCCGGAGATGTGCACCATGATCTCGACGGTGCCGCCACCGATCTGGAAGCCACGGCAGTCGAGCATGAGGCGGGACACGCGGGTCTCATCGGTGAAGCCGAGGCCGCCCATGAGCTGCAGAGCGCGGGAGCAGCAGTCGGTCAGGCCCGGAGCACCGTAGCGCTTCAGCATAGCGGCGTCGTTGTTGACCGGAATGCCGTTGTCCAGATTCCAGCAGGTACGATACAGGAAGTTACGGGTGTTGGTGAGCTCGATCTGCATCTCGACGATGTGCTCCTGCACCAGCTGGAAGGTCTTAATGCCCTTGCCGAACTGCTGACGATCGTTAACCCAAGCGCAAGCATCCTCCATAGCAGCCTGAGCCTCGCCGAGCAGCTCTGCCAGAAGCACGCAGCGCTCCCACTCGAAGTTCTTCATGAGC
>CALEWN010000370.1 GCA_937925385.1 uncultured Senegalimassilia sp. | reverse complement strand
GCTGCCCGTGGCCTGCATGATATCGACCGCCTCGGCGAGCACCGCCGGGTCCTTCTCCTTAGCGGATAGGATCTGGATAAGGCGCTCACGTGTCTCAGGGGCGGCGTTGGCCAGAGCGTGCACCACCACAAGCGTGCGCTTGCCCTCGGTGATGTCGCTGCGGAAGTCCTTCTTCGTGGACTCCTCGCTGCCGATGAGGTTGAGCAGGTCGTCCTGGATCTGGAACGCCAGGCCCGTATCAAGGCCATAGCCGCGCAGGGCCTCCACCTCTTCCGCCGTGCCGCCGCCGATGATGGCGCCCACGGTCAGCGGCACCGCACCGGAATAATGGGCGGTTTTATGCGTGGCCATGACCAGATAATCCTCAGGGGTGATGTCGTAGCGTCCGTCGCGCGCCCATCCGATGTCGAGGGCCTGGCCTTCGATGGTGCGGCGCGTCATTTCGATGAGCTCGGAGATGACGCGCACCTTCGTATGGTCGTCAAGGTCGGGGTCTTCCACAACGGTGCCGTTCACCAGGGACAGGGCAAGGTCTCCCGCGTTGATGGCAAGGCCGATGCCTTCCGTGCAGTGCATGCACGGCTCGCCGCGGCGGAGCTCCGCCTCATCGGCGATGTCGTCATGGATGAGCGCCGCGGTATGGAAATGCTCGATGGCAGCCGCCGCGCTGGTGGCTAAGCGCATGTCGCCGCCCACGGCCAGGCATGATGCGAAGCAGATGAGCGGGCGATGGCGCTTTCCGCCGTTTTCGCTGTACCGCTTCAGCGGCATGTACAGATAACGGTCCATGTCGGGATGCGTTCCCGCGGGAAGATAGGTGTTCACCAGATCCCCTACCTGATCGGCATAGGCCATCAGGTAGCCTTCGAAGGTTTTCGGGGGTTCGGCTACGTCTGCGATGATCTCGTTAATGTTTTTCATAGCGCTTTCTTGATTCGAATCGCTTGCATGCTTGATGCCATGGTACCACAAGCGTCTTGCGCACACGCGGCCCTCCGGCCAAGCGGCGCAATCAGCCGAGGAACTTCAAATTGACCGCCGCCAAGACGCCTTCGCGCCTTTTTCTGTTATGATGGTGGGCGCGCTAACGCGGGAGCGTGGCGGAATCGGCATACGCAGCGGACTTAAAATCCGCCGCCGCAAGGCTTGTGGGTTCGAATCCCACCGCTCCTACCATGCAAACACGGCAACGGCCCGGATCGATTCTCCGATCCGGGCCGTTTTCACATGTTCGCGAACATCCGATACACGATTTTACAAGCTGCTCGCAATGCAACGGGTCGCGCGGGCGCGCCTGGAAGAGAGCCTATCCGCGCTTGGCCGCATCCAAGATGATGCCGTGCAGGATGTCCGTCTCGCTGACGGTGAACCCGTCCACACCGACGGCGTCCATGACCGCCTGCATGATGACCAAGCCCGCCACGATGACGGGCGCGCGGCCCGGATCCAGGCCCACAACCTGGCTACGTTGCTCAAGGGGCATGGCCGCAAGCTCCGCATACTGTCGATCGAGCTGCTGGCGCGTCACATGCGCCTTATGCACCTTCGTCGAATCGTACACGCGCATCTGGTCGCGCACCGCGACCACGGTGGTAGCCGTACCTGCGACCGCCACCAGGCGCTCAGGCGCAATGCCGGCCTTCCCGGCTTCCCCGAGACGCCGGGCAAGCTGCTGCGCTACCCATTCGCGCGTACGATCGAGCTCATCGGAGGCGGGAGGGTCGGTGCGGATGAACTTCTCGGTAACGCGACGGCACCCGATATCGAACGAGTGCGCCCACGCAGGCGCCTGCCCCGCACGGCCCACCACCATCTCGGTGGAGCCTCCGCCGATATCCACCACCATAAGATCCTGGCCCGGGAAATCGCACGAGGCCCCCGAAAACGACAGCTCCGCCTCTTTCGAACCGGGGATGACCGAAAGGACGACGCCGAGCTTCGCCAAGCGCTGCACGAACTCGTCGGAGTTTTCCGCATCGCGCGAGGCCGAAGTGGCGACTGCGATGGTCTTCACGATGGGGGCGCCTTGCTCGGCAAGGCGATCGCGCACGGCGCAATAGCCCCCTACCGTTTCAACTGTCCGCGCGATGGCGGCGGGAGCGAGCACGCCGGTGGCATCGACGCCCTCGCCGAGATTGGTGATGGCATATTCGCGATCAACCTCATGGATGGCGCCCGCGGCGTCTACATCCGCCACGAGCATGCGGCACGTGACCGTTCCGATATCGATGGCGGCATAGCGCCCCGCAACAAAGCCGTGCGTAAGGCCTTCGGTCATGGCAACCCCCTTGCCTGCTTATTTGTAGCCGAACACCAGATCGAGCAGCGGCGAGTACCACGTATCGGGCGCCTGCACGCTATCGGAGGAGATGTTGGGCGTGATGGTGGAACCCTGCTGAGTTTCCTCCAGGTTCAAACCGCGCACGTTCGCGGATTCCTCGCCCTTCTTCGCCCAACCGAGCTGCTCGTGGGCGCGCTGCTCGACGCCTGCATCGGTTTGCAGGGAATCAACGTCGGATTGCAGCGCCTGGTTGCGGTCGACGAGCGCATCGTATTCGATGACCAGCTTGTCATGATCGCGCACGCTGCAATAGTAGCGCTTCGCGGTGGGATACAAAAACACCGTGGACATGACCAGGCACGCGGCCACGGCGGCTCCGATCATGAAGTTGCGCGATCCCATGGCGCCCATAAGGGCGTCTTTGGAGAAGCGTGCATGACGGCGGTTGCGCGAGGGCGTGGACTCGTCGGCCTGCATACGCTGGGCACGGCGCTGGCTTGACCCCATCTGCCCTTTGTACACGGCGGCACGCGGGGAATCGTCGCTCTCGGGCGCCTGCCCGCCGAACTGCTTCTCGAACGCGCGACCGGCCTTCGCCTTGGCACGGGCCTTGGCCTTGGCACGGCGACGATCGGCCGCCGTGATCTGATCATCCTGGGGCTGCTGGGCGCGCTCTTGCCGCTCTTGCGCGGACATACGCGAAGAACGACGCGGCTCGGCAACGGCTTCGCGGCGATTGCGGGAAGCGCGAGAGGCGTCGCGGCGCTGCCGGGAGGGACGCTGGGGGCCTTCCTCTTCGGAATACGGCTGCGCAAACGCATCCTCGGAAAGATAAGACATCAAAGGCGAGCTTTGACGGCGCGGAGCTTGCGAGGAACGTTGGCCCGCCCGGGCACGACCCGTTTGCGAGCGTTCCGCCCGGTCGCGATTCTGTTGTTCTGGGTAACGGGAACCGTCTCGCTTGACGTCGTCGAACGAGAGGATATGAGATTGCCGTGACATGGATGACCGCCCCTTAGCGCATGTGGTTCGATTAGTGTGTGATTTGATGCAAGAAGCAGTCGTTAGGATAGCACATCGAGCGACGCCACGCGCACCACGCTCTGAACGGAAAACCGCCCATTTCCAACAGGGAAACGGGCGGTTGGCGTGCGGTTTAGCTTCAGCGATGGGCGCTTTTGCGCCTTTAGAGGTCGAGCTTTTTAATATAAGCTCTCCATTTCTCGAACGAGTCGTCGCTGATGGCGTGTTCCATAAGGCAGGCTTCGTTCTCGGCGACGTCGGCAGGAATGCCAAGCTCCTTGTGCAGGAACTTCGAAAGCATGCAATGACGCTCGTAGATGGCAGTGCCGTAGGCAAAGCCAGCCTCGGTGAGGGTGACATCGCCGTAATACGGCTGCTCGGCAAGCGCCTTCTCCTTCAGCGCGGTGACCGCCTTGTTCACGGAAGCCTTGGAAACGCCCATTTTGTTGGCGATGTCGACAGATCGGACGGACACCTCCGTGGTGCCCCCGAGCATTACGATAGCCTCAAGGTAATCCTCGTGCGATTTGGACATCTTCTCCATTGGGCCCTCCTTTCATAGTTGCCTCCATAGTACCACAGGGCGACAGCATAACGCTGAAATGCACAGAGTCGCGCATTCGAGCTGTTCAAGCGCCAGGTGGATTTACGGGAAGCTCAAGAAGGGAAAAGTGGCCGACGAGGGTGGAGAGGGGGGTATGGAACCCTCGTCGGCCTGCTGATACGGCGGGGCCAGACGAGAAGAGCCCTGCCGCCGGGTCAGCAAAAGAAAGAGAGGAGTCTGATGGCTTTCGCGAAGGGGGAAACGCTTGCCATCGACATTTGTCAGTATAGGTTAACTTGAGTAAACCGTCAATAACTTTTTGAAAGAAAGTTTTCCGCAGCGATCTTTTCACTTCGCGTACGAACCTTTCCCGCCGCTCGTTTACACGCGGGCGGCTGCGCGAGATGCTCGCAGCTTTGCATGAGGCCAAGCGCCAGACCCGCTGCTCGCATACGCGCCGGCTGCTGCACCGCATGCCCCGCCCCCCGACTACAAGGCTGCCATATACGCGGAGGGGCCAGCTTCAAGCCGGCCCCTCCTCTTGGTCGCATTTTGCATGCCGCAAGCGTATCGGCGGTTCGCCTATCTGCCGGACACAGCCTTGCCCATGTCGGCGACCATGCGCGCCGCGGCGCTGCAACCCGTGCACCCGCCGCAGCCGCCCGAGCAACCGCGCGGGCTGTCGGCATGGCAGTCGCACATGCCGCGGCTCCACAGACGGTGCACGGCCCATACGGCCCATGCGACCACGATCAGCAGGACCGCCACGGTCGGCAGGTTGAATTCCAAACCCAAGATCACGGCCTGACTCCTTCCCTAAGCTGCGCACCGATGTCGGCGCGCGAAAAATGTTTCCCTTGGATAATACTACGAACAGCAGCGGGACGCCACCCGAAGGCGGCGTCCCGCTTAAAGCAGCTCACGTCTTCGCAAAACCGTCATCGATGGCTTTCTTGCCCGATACCGATCTTGCAAGATGGACGCAGCGCTACTTCTCCTGCTTCTCCTCACGCTTGGGCATGGGGCGGAAAACCTGGAACAGCATGGCAGCGGCGATAACGATTGCCACCACGGTGAACACGTTGAACTCGACCTCGCCGGTCGCAAGGCCGACGAACTGGTAGAGCATGGTGCCCACGCACCAGGCGAAGCCGCACAGGTAGCCGATGGTGATCCAGAACCACTTCGGGGAGTTCTGCTGCTGGCGGATGGTGCCCATGGCGGCGAAGCAAGGAGCGCACAGCAGGTTGAACGCACAGAAGGCGACCACGGCAGCGGTGGAGCCGCCGAGCATCTGCAGGAAGCCGAACCACAGCTGCGGGTCAGCCTCGCCGTAATCGGCCAGCTGCGTGATGATGCCCACGGTTGCCACGACGTTCTCCTTGGCTACCAAGCCGGTGACGGCGGTCGCCGTGGCCTGCCAGTTATCGAAGCCCAGCGGCGCGAAGATCCAGGCGAGCAGATTGCCCAGGCCGGCCATGAGGCTGTGCTCCATGTAGTCGGGCGCATCGGGGTCGAGCAGGCCGAAGCCCTCGCCCGCATCGCCGAAGTTCATGAGGAACCAGATGACGATGGTGGACAGGAAGATGATGGTACCTGCCTTGATGATGTAGCCCTTCACGCGCTCCCACATGGACAGCAGGATGGAGTTCACCGTGGGCATATGGTACTCGGGCAGCTCCATGACGAACGGGGTTGCCTCGCCGGCGAACAGCTTGGTCTTCTTCAGCATGATGCCGGACAGGATGATGGCGATGACGCCCAGGAAGTAGAACATGGGGGCCACGTACCACGTTGCAGACGAATCACCGGACGCCAGAGCGCCGAACACGAGCGCGATGATGGGCATCTTCGCGCCGCACGGGATCATCGTGGTGGTCATGATGGTCATGCGACGGTCCATCTCGTTCTCGATGGTCTTGGTGGACATGACGGCGGGCACGCCGCAGCCGGAGGCGATGAGCATCGGGATGAACGATTTACCGGACAGGCCGAACTTGCGGAAGATGCGGTCCATGATGAACGCGACGCGGGACATGTAGCCGCACAGCTCCAGGATGCCCAGCAGCAGGAACAGGATGACCATCTGCGGGATGAAGCCGATGACGGCGCCGACGCCGGAGACGATGCCGTCATTGACGAGGGACTGCAGCCACGGCGCGACGTCTGCCGCTTCCATGGCATCGGCGATGATGGCGCCAAGACCCGGGATCCACAGACCCCACGTGCCGTCGGACGGATCAGGCTCCTCGACCTCAAGCGCCTTCTGGTAATCGGCGAACGTGATGGACTGCTCCTCCACGTTGCCGTCCTCGTCCTCTACCTCCATAGAGGCCACGGCATGGGAAGCCTGCGCCTGCTCGTCGAAGTCGGCGACGATGGCCTGCGCCTCCTCATATTCAGCCATGGCGTCCTCATATTCAGCCACGGCGTCCGCATCGGCACCGTCTTCAGGCGCCTCGGGCTCCTCGGTCGCCTCGTCAAACGCAGCGTTGCCGGTGTAGATCACGCAGTACCCCGAAAAAAAAAAAAAAAAACAGTCGGTCACCACGCCGCCGCCGACGGAGACCGCCAGCCAGTACACGAAGAACATGATGACGATGAAGATGGGCAGGCCCAGCCAACGGTTGGTGACCACGCGGTCGATCTTCTGCGAGGTGGTCAGGCCCGTGCGCGTGCGCTTGACGGTCTTGTCCACAACGTGGCTGATGGCATCGTAGCGCTCAGCGGTGATGATGGATTCCGCATCATCGTCGAGCTTGTCCTCGATGGAGGTGCGGATAGCGGAGATGGCGTCCAAGTCGGCCTGAGACAGCTTGAGGTCGGCGATGGTTTTGTCCTCGGCCTCGAAAAGCTTGATGGCGTACCAGCGCGCAGCGTTAGAAGCGACCTTATCGCCGAGGACGCCCTCGATCTTGACGAGCGCCTCCTCGACGGCAGCGTCGAATTTCATCTGCGATGCAGGGGTTTTCTTGCTTCGAGCTGCGTCGATGGCGGCCTTGACAACATCCTCCATGCCGCGGCCCTTCAGCGCCGAGGTGGGAACGATGGGGCAGCCCAGCTCGCGGGACAGACCGTCGACGTCGATCTTGTCGCCGTTCTTCTCCACCAGGTCCATCATGTTCAGCGCGATCACAACCGGAACGCCCAGATTCAGAATCTGGCTGGTCAGATATAGGTTGCGCTCAAGGTTGGTGGCGTCCACCAGGTTGATGACGGCGTCGGGGCCGCCTTCGAGCAGGTAATCGCGCGCCACGATTTCCTCGGGCGAATACGGGGACAGCGAGTAGATGCCCGGCAAGTCCGTGATGGTCACGTCCTTGTCGCGCGTGTACTTGCCTTCCTTCTTCTCGACGGTCACGCCCGGCCAGTTGCCAACGTATTGATTGGCGCCTGTCAGGTCGTTGAACATCGTCGTCTTGCCGCAATTCGGGTTGCCGGCAAGGGCAATGCAGATTCCCATGATCTACCTTTCTTGCGAATCGATTCGGCTTCTTGCGCTGTTCTGGGTTTCGATGTTTCACATCGTCCCAGTTCAGAAGCCATTTTGAGTTAGGTTACGGTAACTCGTTCCGGTAAAAAACGGCGCACTCGCGCCACTGCCCATCGACGGTCGATGCGCCGGCTGTTACGCCGGCGTACATGCTAGTCGACGAGGATGCACTCCGCCTCGCTTTTGCGCAGCGACAGCTCGTAACCGCGAACCGTCACCTCGATCGGGTCTCCAAGCGGCGCCACCTTGCGCACGTACACCCCGACGCCTTTCGTGATGCCCATGTCCATGATGTGACGCTTGAGCGCGCCCTCTCCGCTCAGGCGGCGCACCGTAGCGGATTCGCCGACCTGCACATCGCGCAGCGTTTTGCCCTGAATCTCGGCCATCTAGCCCTATCCTCGCTTTCTTGTGCTTCTCTCCATGCCCTTATACTGGCGGCTGCAGCGCAGCCGCACGAACGGCCGCAGCGTTTTCCCGCTGCGGCCGGATTCGCCTACTGCGGCGGCAGATCGGCCGCTATGCCGTTGCCGCGGAGGTGATGATATGGGACGCCGCTTGACGGCCGATGGCCACCTGCGCGCCTTTGACGGAGACGATCAGGTCTCCCGCCACGCCCGACACCACCTTGACCTCCGCTCCTTCCACGAAGCCAAGATTCTCAAGATGATGCTGCAGGTCGCCCCTCCCGCGCACTTTGACGACATGCGCGGACTCGCCCTCTTTCAGGAAGGAAAGCGGCATCTGCTGGACGGACACGCTAGAAGCTCGCGCAGCCTTCACCGCAGCGCTCGTCATCGCAGTCTCCATGATGTTCTCCCTTCATTTGTTAGACGCATACAACAGAAAGATGTTACATCAAATTGACTTTGCATGGAAGCCTTAGGCAACTTTTTGTACGCTACGGGTAATTTTTCAAGGTTTCACCACATTTACTTCGTTCCAGCCACGGCGCAAGCGGAGCCGCTTCGCGCACGGATGCACCGTTAGCCACCGTTTGTCTGAAGAACGGGAAAATCATCTTCCATCTGTACTTTCGCAGGAATATTATGCGTACCGTGAATAATCCCCCTTTTCGCAATGCCGAAGGAGGCGCCAAGCCCATGCAAGAGAATCGTTATATCGATACGCGCGGATGCGTCGACCAGCCCGTCGAATTCACCGAAGCCGTTATCAACGGCCTGGCCGACGGCGGCGGACTGTACGTTCCGCAGCATATCCCCGAGCTTACGCTCGATGAGATCTGCGAGTTGGCGCAGCTGCCCTATGCGCAGCGCGCGGCGCGTATCTACAAGGCCTTCGGCGTCGATCTGCCCGAGCAGGTGATCGACGAGCTGATGGCCCAGGCCTATGGCGACAACTTCGACGATGAGCGCATCTGCCCCATCACCTCCCTTGATGCCGACACCCACGTCCTTGAGCTGTGGCACGGCCCCACCAGCGCCTTCAAGGACATGGCGCTGCAGTGCCTGCCGCGCTTCTTCAGCGCATCGGCTGCCCAGCTGCGCGAGCAGGGCAAGCTCGATCACGATTTCCTTATCCTGGTGGCAACGTCGGGAGATACCGGCAAGGCCGCCCTCGAAGGCTTCCGCGACCTGCCCCACGTCTCCATCTCGGTCATGTATCCCGACGGCGGGGTGAGCGACATCCAGTACCGCCAGATGGCCACGCAGCGCGGATCCAACGTCAACGTGTGGGGCGTGCGCGGCAACTTCGACGATTGTCAGACGGGCGCTAAGAACGTGTTCGGCGACGCAGCCTTCGCCGAGAAGCTGCTCTCCGAGCATGGCGTCTCCCTTTCCAGCGCCAACTCCATCAACTGGGGCCGCCTGCTGCCGCAGGTGGTGTACTACGTGTCCGCCTACTCGCAGCTGGTCGCCGACGGCAAGCTTGCAGCCGGCGCACCGCTTGACGTATGCGTGCCTACCGGCAACTTCGGCAACATCCTGGCCGCGTACTACGCCAAGCGCATGGGGGTGCCCATCGACATGCTGTACTGCGCCAGCAACGAGAACCGCGTGCTCACCGACTTCATCAACACCGGCACCTACGACGTGTCCGACCGCCCGTTCGTGCTGACCCCCTCCCCTTCCATGGACATCTTGGTCAGCTCCAACCTGGAGCGCCAGCTGTTCGAGCTGACGGGACGCGACCCCAAGGCGATCGCAGGCTGGATGGCGGACCTGAAGCAACAGCGCCGTTTCCGCGTGGACGAGGACACGTTCAACGCCGTACGCGAGCACTTCGCCGCCGATAGCGTGGACAACGCCGAGTGCCTGCGCACCATCAAAGAGGTGCTCGACAAGCACGACTACCTGCTCGACCCGCATACCGCCGTGGCATACCGCGCCGCACAGAACCTGCGCGGCGAAAACCCCGTGCTCATCGCCAGCACCGCCCATTGGGCCAAGTTCGGCAACAACGTGTACCGCGCCTTGCATGACATGCAGCCCGGCCAGCCCCTGCCGGAAAACGTTGCCGCACTTTCCGGCTGCGGCCTCAACGACCTGGTCGCCGATGAATCGGGCCACCACGACGTACCGCGCGGCTTGGCGGAGCTTGACGGCCTGCCCATCAGGTTCACCGAAGTCATCGACGGCACCACCGAGGATATCGAGAACGCGACCGAGCGGTTTCTCGCCGCCCTGGACAACGAATAGCAGCACACGAGGGGAACCGAGGGACTTTTCATGAGCAAACTCGCCAAACTAAAACCGATCGTGAGGCTCTCCGTGGTCAATCCCGACACGGAAAGCAACTCGGTGTTCGGCCGCGGCATCGCCAGCCTGTGCATCGGCGTGCGCGACACCGGATCGCTGAACGCCGCAGCTAAGAGCATGGGCATGGCCTACAGCAAGGCGTGGCGTATCATCAAAGATACGGAAGCCGCCCTTGACGTGCAGCTTCTTTACCGCGATGGCGCCCACGGAAGCCGTCTGACCGAAGATTGCGAGCAAATCCTTGCCGCATACCAGACCATCGAGGAGCAGCTTCAAGCGCAAGCCGAGGACAGCTTCGAAAAGCAGGTTGACGGCCAATAGCCGGTAGCCGCCCCATTCGCGTTGCCGTCTAAGGGGAATTCGACGACAACGCGCAAGCTGGGCGAATCGGCCTTGCCGCGCATCCCTCCATGCGCCCCGCATCCGCACCGCAGTCCCATATCGAGCCGCCGCTTGAAGGCGGCTCGTTTTTTCCACGCCTAAGAGACCCAAATGCCCTCGTATCTTGGCAATGCCCATGCAAGATACACCGTCGTAGAGCACGTCACTTTCAGCTTCGGCGCCGGAGGCTGGGCTGCCGATGCGTCGGCATACGCGCCGACGATGCCGACCGCCTCCCTTGCACGCCCCTCGGCCTCGTACCATACGCTGGGACGTCGCGAAAACGAAAGGACCTCCCCATATACGACTTCTTGAACAGGCGGCAACACGGATTCGCCGTCCACCTCGGTTTCAAGCTGCTTCTCGGCGAAGCACCGTCTCTGCGAGAACAATTCCCGCGACATCTCCGTCAATGCGTAGCGGACTTCGGCGACATTGCGCCCGAACAGGTCCAACGTCGCACCCTGCACCACCGTCCCATCCGCAAACGCAACGGTGCACGCAGCATCGGTGAACCAGCCCTTCACTTTCTCGCACCCTGGCTTTAAAGCGGCAGAGCGCGCATCGGGGGCGGCGCTGTACGAGGACGACTCATCGACGCGCTCGGTCCAGCAAGGCTCGCATTCGCCATCCACGAAATAGCGCACCGTGGTGAAAGGGTTCACCACATGCAAAGGCTTCGACACCGCGCACCCCAGATACGCAGCATGCAGGTGCGCGGTGGTCGCACGCACGATGCATACCAGCCGCTTCCCCGCTAAGCGCTCGCCTACCTGCAGCATCTGCCCTGTTTCCTCAAGAAGCCCCGCTGGCACGATTCGAGCGCTCACACCGTGAAGAGGACTCCCGCCGCAGGACGCTTCCTGCCCATCCTGAAACCACTCCGACCAGTTCCCATCCTTGCCGCACACGCAATAGCGCACATGGAAGCGCAAGGCTGCATCACCGCAAAGCTTCATGCTCAAAGCTTGCGCCTCAGCTCCCTTTTCAGCAGCATCACGCCACGCCCCGGACGAAGCGATACGCGCCACGAGCTCGAAACCGCCCCCTTCAACCGATAAATCGGCGGCGCATAAAGCCCCGGCGCGCCCGCGCGTCCCCACCACGTTCGCCGCCGGCTGCGCGTCGAGCCACAAGCATTCCTTGCCGAGGGAGACGCATGCACGGCCCTCGACCTCGGGAACCTCGGAGATGGCCTCGCCCTGGCCATCGTCGACAAGCCACGCATACTCGTAGCGGATACCTTCCGCATCTGCCGATGCGCCTCCGGGCCTGAACGCAACCCGGGGATCGGGAACGCAAAGCGAAGCGCCCACAACCGCCGTAGAGCTATCCGCGGCGCCATCAAGATCGAACGGGCCCCCATCCTCCGTACCGAAACGGGCATCCGCAAGATGCCACATATGCGATTCGTTATCCCATTCCCCGTCGGCATAGCCGTTCGAATGGAATTGCACTTGAGCACCGCTTTCCTGCGATGCCCCCACGCGATCCAACGCCATACCGGAGCAATCGTTGAAAAGCCACTGACACGGCCCTCGCCCATGCACCCACACCGCCTGCGCACGATCGGCTTCCGCAAGCTGCTGAAGCTGCGCCGCGCTTGGGTCGAGACGCGGGCCGCCGCCGGCCTGGCCGAGGGAAAGAGAGCCGTCGCCAGCGCAAACCGGCACCAAGCGAAACGTTCCGGCAAAGCGCTCGTCTTCGTGCTCCACCGCTATCCAATGGTGCCTCGTCGAGGACGCGGCGGCGAACACGCTGCACCCCTGGCCGGCCCAAGGGCCCTCGACGCCAAGATGCAGCGAAGGCGCCGTCGCCGGGGAGACGACGAGCACGCGGTCGGCCCATTGCGCTTCGCTTGCGATGCCTATCCGCTTTGCGCGCTGCTTGACCCACTTCGTGGAAAAGCCGATAGGAGGATCGTCAACGCGCTGGTAATACCAGTCCTTCCCGTAGTAGTAATAGTTCCAAAACCACGACCTCAATTGAAACCCATGCATCGCATCGCGATCGATGCGCCGGACCCACACCGAGTAATTCGATCCGGGATACTCGCGATAATCGGTCCACACGTGACAGCCATCTCTATGGATGCCCGCCCCAGCCTCGTTATCGATGACGACGACCTTCGAATCCTCCTCCACACCCCCTTCAGGCTCATCGTCGAT
>CALEWN010000369.1 GCA_937925385.1 uncultured Senegalimassilia sp. | reverse complement strand
TGTGGGATGCTTTCGAGCTTCTGCGGTCGCATTCTCCCATCCCGTTGCACATGGGCTTCGAGGTGAACATCCGCAAGCTGCGGGAGCTGGGCATGGAGTGGGTCGACTGTCTTCGCTTCCGCGAATCCGACCTATTCTTGCTGGAGCTCTCCACGCATGCGGGCAAACGGGACTTCGAGGATTACGAGCGCGAGATCTACGAGCTGCAATGCCGCGGCTGCGATGTGATCATCGCGCACCCCGAGCGTTACCAGGCCATCCAGGAGGATATGGATATCGCGCGCAACTTGGTGAAAATGGGCTGCAAGCTGCAGGCTTCCGCCGATTTCATCAAGGGCGGCCGTTTCGGGAAGGAGCGCAAGCCGGCTCAGCGCATGTTCGATGAGGGCTTGTACACCTTCCTTGCCAGCGACGCTCACTGCGCGGAGCACTACCAGGTATTCGGGAAGGCTTGGGCGAAGTACGCACCCATGCTTCGGCAGGGGGGGTAGGATCAAGCGGGTTGCGCGTGTGGAGCCTTTGTGGACGGCATGATGCGCTTGTGACGGCAATTCGCTGCTTTGTTTCAGTTCGGGTTCGAACCGGGCCTTATGAATTGACATTTTGGCCGGTCAGAATGTAAAATTCGAACTTGTAATGTTTTGCAAAGCTGCGCAGCGGCGCAGCAAGAAAGATGAGAGAGAGGATTCTCGATGAAGAAGCGTATCGCATCTATCGTGTGCGCCGCAATGCTCATGCTTGCATTGCCTACGTTGGCCTGGGCCGACCCTAGTCCCTCCGGGGTCACCGGTACCGGTTCCTCCAACGGCGCCACGCTGACCATTTCCGCTAACGGTAATGGCTCCCTGGTCGTCGAGGGCACTTCCGCCATCGCTTCCAACGTGCCTGCCGGCGCCAACGTCTTCGCATCCTTCAACGTGTACAAGACCGATGGCACCAACATCGACGGCACGCTCACCCTGACCTTCAACCTGGGCGCTGCCAACGCCGGCCGCACCGCTACCGTCTACATCCAGCATGACGATGGTGCCACCGAGGTGAAGACCGCTGTGGTCGACGCCAACGGCAACATCTCCATCACCATTGATCGTCTTTCCATCTTCACCGTTGTCCTGGGCGACAAGGCTGCCGGCGCTGCTGCCGACACCTCCGCTAAGTCCCCGGCCACCGGCGTTGACATGGGTGTCGTTGCCGGCGCTTCCGCGGTTGCCCTGTGCGGCGCTGCCGTGGTTGCCGTTGCTCTGCGCAAGAAGGTTACCGAATAACCAAGCCTTCCGTCTTGGTTGCATGTTTCATGCAAGTTCTGAAAGGGGCCCGTCCTTCTGGCGGGTCCCTTTTATACTGTTTGAAACGTTTCCCCAGATAAAGGATTGTATTTCCCTATGTCTAGCTCACGTCAGACCAACAACTTCCAGGACGCTTCGGCGCAGCAGATGCGCGGTGCGCACGCTGCGCCGAAGCGTAAGGGTAAAAGGCCTGCTGTTATCGCGCTATCGGTCCTGCTTGTGGTGCTGATCGCCGTCGGTGTCGGTGGCTTCGCTTATGTCGCCTGGCAGCAGGGCGAGATGGACCGTGCAGCCCAGCAGCAAGCTAACACCCCCGAGCCCGCTACGCCCGAGCAGGTTCGGCCTGCTCAACCTGAGGATAGTCGCGTGCAGAACCCCATCAACTTCGCCGAACTGAAGGAGCGGAACCCTGAAGCGTACGCGTGGATTTACGTTCCGGGCACCGATGTGAACCTGCCGGTCGTGCAAAGCACCACCGATGACAACTTCTACCTCAACCACAACATCGATGGCAACTATGCGGCGGAAGGCGCCATTTACTCGCAGAGCATGAATGAGGCGGATTTCTCCGATCCTGTCACGGTGCTGTACGGGCACAACCTGGTGAACGGCTCCATGTTCTCTACCTTGCATTATTTCGAGAATGAGGATTTCTTCGCCCAGCACGACACCATGTACATCTACACCATCGGGCATATCCTCACGTACAAGGTGGTGTCGGCTTACCAGTACGATGATCGCCACATTCTTAATTCCTTCGATTTCAGCGACCCGAGCGTGGTTCGGACGTATTTCGATTACGTCATGGCACCCAATTCTCTGGTGGAGAACGTTCGTCAGGGCGTTACGCTGCAAACTACCGATAAGATCGTGCAGCTGAGCACCTGCACCGATACCGTGAACCATACCGATACACGTTATCTTGTGACGGGGGTGTTGACCGATGACCAACCAACCTATTGATTCCCGTGATGGCATGACGCCTTCTTCCGACGCGGACGCAACGAAGCAGATGCCGGCGGTAGGCGTTGGCGCAGGGGCGGCGGAATCATCGCCTTTCGGCGATGGGGCGGCGTTCTCCTCCGAGCGGCTCATGCCTCCGGGCCACGGTGCGGTGTCGGGCAGCGGCGCGAACGACGGTGAAGTGCTTATCCGCAAGAAGCGCCGCCGCAACACCAAGCGCAAGCGCACGTTGCGCATCGTTGGCGTTGTCGCTTTGGTGCTGGCTCTGGTCGTGGGCGGCACCGCATTTGCCGCTTGGCAAGCGGTGAAAGCGGGCGAGAATTCCTTGCATCAAACCGCCGATGCGCAGGATATCCAGACCGCCGATGATTCGGTCGCATATGACGAGGGTCGCACGGTCAAGTACAACGGGCATACCTATAAGCTCAACGAGAACATGGTTTCGGTGGTGATCATGGGTTACGATCGCACGGAAATCGACTCGGCCAACGGTCAGAACGGCCAGGCTGATGCGGTGATGGTCATGGCCCTTGACACGCAAACGGGCAAAGCCACCGCCATCGGCGTGCCGCGCGACAGCATGGTGGACGTTTCCAAGATGGTGGGCGGCGCCTACGCCGGTCAGGATAAGATGCAGCTGTGCCTTGCGTTCGCATATGGCGATGGTGGGGAGGGAAGCGCCGAGAACGTCACCACCGCCGTTTCCCGCGTGCTGTATAACATGCCCATGAGCTATTACATGGCCCTTGACATGCAAGGCGTCGGTGCGCTGAACGATTCCATCGGCGGCGTGGTCATCACCCCGCTGCAAACCATTCCGGGCACCGATATCGTCGAAGGCAGCGAGACCATCCTGTTCGGCGATGATGCCCTGAAATACGTCCAGTGGCGTGACACCTCTGAGCTGACCAGCCCGCTTGATCGACAGGATCGTCAGGTGCAGTACGTCAAGGCGTTCGCTTCCAAGGCGCTGACGCAGGCGAAGGGCAATGTCGGGTCGATCATCGACCTGTTCAACACCGCACGCGATTACTCCATCACCAACCTGGGGTTGAACGAGTTCTCCTACCTTGCCACCACGGCGGTGGGCAGCGGCATCACCTCGCTTGATGTGGTCACGCTTCAAGGCCAGGCAGCTCAGGGCGAAAACCATATGGAGTTCTACCTGAATCAAAGCTCCGTCTACCAAACGGTGCTCGACGTCTACTACACGCAAATCGACTAGCTTCAAGGGTTTGAGGCGCCAAGGGGCGGGGCGGAGCGCTTCCGTTTTCTGCCTGTCTGCCGATTCGGGCATCTGACGCAAGCGGAATAGCCGGCAGAGGAATACAATAGACCTCGGGTTCCATGGCCTGTCCTCCCAACAGAGGACGGGCCTTTTTTCGACAGGGAAGCACGAGCGGGGGACGCTGAACAGGGGACGGAGGTGTGTTCGCGTTAGCCATTCGGGAAAATGGAGGCTACCCGTGAACACACCTCCGTCCCCCCCTGCTCACGGCTTGCTTGCGATCGGGGAGAGAGGAGCGCTTATGCGCACTATCACATTGGGATCTACCGGCATCGCAACGCCGCAGAATGCGTTCGGGGCGCTGCCGATCCAGCGCGTTTCCGAGGAGGCGGCAGTCGGTCTGCTTCGTCGTGCCTATGAGGGCGGCATGACGTTCTTCGACACGGCGCGCGCGTATTCCAATAGCGAGGAGCGCGTCGGCCTTGCATTCGAGGGCATGCGCGACAAGGTTGCCATCGCCACTAAAACCCAGGCCCGCACACCCGAGGCGTTTTGGGAGGACCTGGAAACCTCGCTTCGCCTTTTGCGCACCGACCATGTCGACCTGTACCAGTTCCATTGCGTGGACCAGTGCTACAAGCCCGGTGACGGCACAGGCATGTACGAATGCATGCTCAAGGCGAAGGAGCAGGGCAAAATCGCCCATATCGGCGTGACCGCGCATAAGCTCCAGGTTGCCTTCGAGTGCGTGGAAAGCGGCCTGTACGAAACGCTGCAGTATCCGCTCAGCTACCTTGCCTCTGATCGCGAGCTGGAGCTGGTGGCGTTGTGCGAGCAGCGCAACGTCGGCTTCATCGCCATGAAAGGCCTGGCAGGCGGCCTGCTCAACAACGCCCGCGCCTGCATGGCGTTCATGACGCAGTTCCCGGGCGTGGTTCCCATCTGGGGCGTGCAGCGCGAAGAGGAGCTTGACGAGTGGCTTGCGTTCATGATCGAAACGCCGCAGCTCGATGATGAAATGCGCGCGTTCATCGCTTCCGAGCGCGCCGAACTTGCCGGCGATTTCTGCCGCGGCTGCGGCTATTGCATGCCGTGTCCGCAGGACATCGTCATCAACCAGTGCGCCCGCATGTCGCTCATGATCCGCCGTGCGCCTTCGAAGGGATGGCTCGGTGAAGAGTGGCAGCAGCGCATGAACGCCATCAAGGACTGCACCGAGTGCTACGCCTGTACCGCGCGCTGCCCCTATGAACTGGACATTTCCCAGCTTCTGAAGAAGAACCTTGCTGACTACCGCGCCGTTCTGGCGGGAACCGTGGACGTGAAGGGCGCAGGGGAGGAATAGCCCTGGAGTTGTTTCAGATGCTTCTGCGTTCGACGCGTCCTTTGCGGCTGTTCGCTTAGGAATGGCGTGAGAGGGTCGAGGCGCTTGTGCGGGTATCTGTTTCCGCGCTGCCTGTCTTGCGGGCTTTTGCGAACGCGTTGGCGCAAGCTTCGCGGCGGCTCCCTGAGAACAAGGCCGTTGCGGCATGTCATCCCTGGTAATTTGGCTTCTGATGTGGTTACATAATCGCTAGCAAGCGAAGCGGGCGCGCCCCTTTGGCGCGCCCGCTTTCACGTTCGGCGGGGCGAAATGAGGGCGCCTGCGCCGGACGGGGGAATAAGGTGGCGATCGACGATGCGTCGGCGTTGCAGGCATGCGGTCGGGCGAAAGGCCGCGCGCCCAGGGCAGGCGCTTGCGTCATGGGTGCTTCGCAGGGTGCGAGGTTGGAATCTTTGCGCTCTTAGGGGGCCTTGTCGGTGTGCGCGCGTTCGGGCGGGTGCATCGCCGGGGTTAGCGTGGCCCGCCTTCGCCATCTGCGGCTGAAAAGGGGTTCACATGGAAGCTTGGCTGCAGGGGATCTTCGCCGACACCGCAGTGCTCACGGTGCCGTGGAGCATCGACTACTTCAGCGTCATCGC
>CALEWN010000368.1 GCA_937925385.1 uncultured Senegalimassilia sp. | reverse complement strand
GTCGTTACCCGGCCAGAACACACCCAACACGGCGCCGATGACCAGGCCGACCAGAATGCGCTTGATCAGGCTGATGTCGTTCCACTTCCGCCCGATCGCCTTCAAAGTTTCCATTTCAATCGTTCCTTCCCGCCTGCCTCCCCGCAAAAGGGAATGCAAGCTTCAGCATAAAGCAGCTGAGGGGAGCATGCATGCGTGCATGCTCCCCTCAAATGGTGCGGGCGAAAGGACTTGAACCTTCACGGGGGTTGCCCACCAGAACCTAAATCTGGCGCGTCTGCCAATTCCGCCACGCCCGCACGCCCTTGTGCGCCATTAGCGCCTTGCAATCATAGCAAAACTCACGGCAAGAACAGGTCTTGATTAATCGGTAATCGCCCCAAACGGCGGATTTAACCAGACGGAAACACGCGATGCGCCAAGTATTTCAGCGCATCGCGTATCGCGAGAACCTATTCCTCCAGCATCGCAAAGTAATCGCTGCCCCGCTTTTCAACCTTGATATCGGCTAGCGATGCGACGTACTGCCGCATCTGAGCGAACCCATGGTCGCGCACCTTGAACGATTTGAACGTGCCGCGCACAAGCTTGGACAGGTCCGCAACGCCAACACCGTCGATGCCCGCATGACGCACGGCATCGAAGATGAGCTGCTCGGGCGTTTGCCCATGAGCTTGCTCGGACTTTCGAGGCTGCGAAGACTTGCGGCGTCTACGAGCCTGATGAGAATCCGTAACCGAGGATTGGGCCGCATACCCTTCCCTATCCTCATCAGCGGGCGATTCGGCAGCGACGTCGGCCATACGGCCTTCTTCAGGAGAATCCGCCATGGCCGATTCGGATTCCGATCCGTCGGGCAAACCTTCGGCAGCAACCACGGCGTCCGATCCCGCCGCATCAACGGGGACGTCATCCGTCTGACCATGCGAATCGTTCCCAGCCGTAACGGCATCCGCAGACGAAACCACCTGCTCGGCATCGACGTCGTTCGCGGCGATGGGCTCCGCATCAACGGATTCGTTGCCGGAAAGTTGCGCTCGATCCCCTGCGCCGCCCGACCTGGACCGCGACCTGCGGGATCGAGACCTACGAGAGCGACGAGGCTTGTCGCCCTCCTGCACCTCAGACGCGCCCTGCTGCGTTTCGACGGCGTTGTCTTCGATCCGGCCTTCGGAAACCGCCGATTCCGTTTGCCCATCATCGCCGGATTGACCGCCGGCGGATGCCGTGGGGCTTTCCGTAAGCTCCACCATCACGCTGTTGCCGTCCTTGGTGACCTGGACGCTGGAGAATTCGCCGAGCAGCTTCGTGAGCTGATTGGTGCCATAGCTGCGCACGTCGAAATCAGGATAGCGTTTGAGAAGACGGCTACCGACCTCTCCAAGGCCCGTGGCTTTGCCGTTGTTCTGATTGTCCGTGACGATATCGGCCACGGCGCGCTCGACCTGCTCGATGCTCGGCCCGCTTCCCTGCCCTGCAGCCGAGGCGGCCTGGCCTCGGTGCCCACGACGGGATGCTTTGCCGCCATCGCCTACAAGCAGCTCAAGCGTGGTGAAGATATCGCACGCCTTGCGAAACGGCACAGGAGTCTTCTTCTCGCCCATGCCGATGACGGTCAGTCCGCTTTCGCGAATGCGGCTTGCAAGACGCGTGAAGTCGCTATCGCTCGAAACGATGCAAAAACCCTCGACCGACCCGGTATACATGATGTCCATCGCGTCGATGATCATGGCAGAATCGGTGGCGTTTTTGCCTGTGGTGTAGCTGAACTGCTGAATGGGCGTGATCGAGTTCTCAAGCAGCGCATCCTTCCATTTGGCGTGCAGCGTGCTTGTCCAGTCGCCATAGATACGCTTGTAAGTGATGGTGCCGTATTTCGATAGCTCATCGGTGATAGGTTTGATGTACTTCGCCGAAACGTTATCCGCATCGATGATGAGCGCGAACCGTTTCTCGGATGATTTGGAATCCAATATGTCTCCTATATTCAATCTGTTGCATTTTTAGGCGTCATATCGAATGCTTATAGATGCAATGCAGACTCTGGCGGGTA
>CALEWN010000367.1 GCA_937925385.1 uncultured Senegalimassilia sp. | reverse complement strand
GAATACGTGCCCGAAACCGCATCGGGGTCACCGGGACCGTTGCTTAGGAACACGCCATCGGGATGCAGCGCGAGCACATCCTCGGCCGGCGTATCCCACGGCACGCACGAAACCGAGCACCCGGCGCGCACGAGCCCGTCGAGGATGGAGCGTTTCACGCCGCAATCGTAGGCGATCACGTTGAAACGGGCAGCAGGGACTTCCGTCAAAGCGAACCGCACGCTGTCCGGCACATCGTCGGCGGTATGCGCATAGGGGCGCTCGCACGACACCGTGGCGGCAAGGTTTTGCCCCACGATGCTCTCGCTCGCGCGAACTTTCGCCAGCAGGCTGTCCGCATCGTGGTCGACAGTGGAGATGATTGCACGCTGGGCGCCATGATCGCGCGCATGGCGCACGCGCGCGCGCGTATCCCCGCCCGCGCTGGCCGCCACGCCGCTGCGTTTCAGATACTCGGCGAGCGGCATATCGCTTCGCCAATTGCTCGGCGTCGCGCACATATCGCGAACCACCAGGCCCCGCAAAGCGGGCTTAGCCGATTGCGCGTCCTCGAGGTTCACGCCGTAATTCCCGATCTGCGGATAGGTCAACGCTATGATCTGGCCTGCATAACTCGGGTCGCTGATAACCTCGAGATAGCCCTCGAGCGAAGTGTTGAAGCAAATCTCACCGAACGCCTCGCCTTCGGCACCGCATGCGGTGCCGAAGAACACCGAACCGTCTTCTAAAGCCAAAGCCGCCCTCGCGCCAACCCCCTTCGAGGTCCCGCGTAGCAGCTGTTCCGTTACGTTGCTCACATGCAACTCCTTTCATGATGACAAGCGCGAACCGAACCCTCGACGCGACGGCCCCCGCAAGTCAAGGGCCGAACAGCTTATCGCCGGTGCCGTCCATCGCCTGCCATATTCCTTTTCGGTCTCTCCGTACCGCCCTTAAAGGACTCCGAGCAGTATACATCTGCATAGGTGTTTCAATTCCGTTTATGCGGTTTTATTACCTATTGTTAACGTAATATGCAGTGCAATAATTCCGCTTTTTTGTGCAGGCGCACATAAACCCCAGGTGGGACGCGAATTTCAGGCTGATTTGCCATTGAGGGAACCCTTCTTGGCGTAGTAGGATGTCCGACAAGGGGGAAATGCTCAGAGATCGGAAAGGGGAAGATCAATGGGAATCGACGACCGGGCGACAAGCCAGCCTCCTGGCGCGATGCGCGGCGCCTTTGTGGGAACGGTGGCGCTCGTAACGGTGTTCGCCGCCGCCTCCGCGCCTATCCCGCTGTACGCCACATGGCAGCAGCAACTGGGAATCTCCGCCTCCGATGTGTCCATGACCATCGTCATGTACCTGTTCGGCGTGCTGACCGTCCTGTTCTTCGCCGGTTCGCTATCCGATGCTTCCGGGCGCAGACCGACCGTCGGCGCCGCGCTCGCCTGCGGCGTTGCCGGATGCCTGCTGTTCATGGGCCTCTCGAACGGCCCGATGCTTCAGTTCGCCCGTTTCGTGCAAGGGGTTTCATGCGCGCTGTCCATGAGCGCCACCTCGGCGTTCGTGATCGACTGCACCTCGGAGCGCCATCGCACCTTCGGCATGACCATCGCAAGCACCGGCTACCTGATCGGGCTTACCGTAGGGTCCCTGGGCATCGGGTTTTTCGCCACGGTGTCCACCGCCTACTGGCAGATATTCGCCGTTTTCGGGGTCATCATGCTCATCACGATGCTCGCGCTGCCCTTCACGCCCGAAACCGTCCAGAACCGCATCACCCTGAAAAAGGCGATCAAGCCCATGACCCACGTGCCGGCCCACCTCCGCGGG
Source organism: uncultured Senegalimassilia sp. (assembly GCA_937925385.1). Classification (GTDB taxonomy): domain Bacteria; phylum Actinomycetota; class Coriobacteriia; order Coriobacteriales; family Eggerthellaceae; genus Senegalimassilia. The sequence continues at coordinate 580 of CALEWN010000367.1, read as the reverse complement.
CTGCTCCCCATCGTTGCCGGCGGCTATATATCCACGTGGTCTATCGGCTTTTTCTTTCAGTCGCTGGCCACACCGGCATCGGTGGACTACTTTGCGGCCACCGATCCGCTCATCCCCTCCCTGGTGCTGGCCTTGGCCATGGCACCGAGCGCCCTTGGAGGCCCGCTTTCCGCGCGTATAGGCACGCGTCCCTCGATGATCTTCGGCTACAGCATCATGTTCTGTGCGGCCGCCGCTCTGGAGGTATGCATGCTTATGGGCGTTCTGGTCCCCTATCTGCTGATCGAGGTGGTGTTCGCCATCACCTCGGGCATGATCTTGTCCTCAAGCCTGCACATGCTCATCAGCGCATCCACGCCGCAGGAGAACGCCAGCGTGGTAACGCTTGCCAACCTCAGCGGCTATGTGGGGTCGACCGTCGTCTCCACCATCCAAACCGCGCTCACCGCCACATTCGATCTGGCAACGGTGTATGCCATCATCGTTTTGCTTGCCGCCATCTCGATCGTGCCGGGATGCGCGGCAATGTTCAAGCAACGGCGATAACAGCAAGCGAAAAGCCCTGTGCATCGGAATCGGC
>CALEWN010000366.1 GCA_937925385.1 uncultured Senegalimassilia sp. | reverse complement strand
ATGGATGTTCGTGATAAGGCTGTAAATGCTACGCAGCTTTGACATGGAAAGCCGCGGAAAAGCTAATTGCCTCTTGCGAGTACTCTTATCGGGCGGAGCAATGAATTGCTCAGCAACGAATGCGAAATTCAAATCGGTGATTGCGTGCTTTTCGCTTATCCGTAAGCTCACCGTCGGTTTTGTTTGCATGCGCTATCCCCTTTCCCTGATGCTGTACACATACCATTCCAAAGCGGCAACCAAGCATCGCCTTTCGCGACTATCGGATGCCCAAGCGTAAAACCGCTGACACAACTCATCGCGCTTTTCGCAACCCTCGAAGCTCCTGGCCAGCAAATATGCCAAGCGAGGTGCGGAAATCACATCGTCGTAATGGCGAAGCAGCGAGACGATTTTGTAAATGAAGGCCTTGCCCTTATCGTTTTCCTTGAAGATGCCGGCAATCTCCCGCATACGAGGTTCAACCACATTCGCCAGATCATCCCACGAGAACACGCTGCCTGCGCTCCACAGCGCAACGGCGTTCTTCGTGCGCTCATTGCCATCGGGACCAAGTTCGGCATACATTTTCGCCGCATCTTCAAGCGAGCCCGTCTCCGACGCCATGCGCGCAATGGGGTACTTTTCATCGAACATCCCCACACCCGCGCTTATGGTCAAGCAACCGTTACCGATGAACTCCTTGAACGATTGGCGCAGGTCAAGCGCTGCATATAGCACGTCATTCCAGTTACCCACGATAAACAGGTCGTCACCGCCCGAATAGATGATCTGCAGGCGGTACTGCCCCGATTCGAAGATTTCGTTGACCCGCTTCTTGAAGAACAAGCTGAGCGCGCGGCTTAACGTTGCCGTTCGGCTGATGGAGGCCTTGCTTGCAGGGATACCGCTTGCAAAAGCCGTACCCAGGTTGTCAACGTCAGCGCGCAAAACACCCAGGCGCTGAATGCCCTTCCCGTCTTCCAGCGTGCTGCCGGCTTTTGCGTACGACGCAATTCCCTCGGTGCCCATGTCGGCGGTATAGTCGCCCATCCAGATATGCGTGGAC
>CALEWN010000365.1 GCA_937925385.1 uncultured Senegalimassilia sp. | reverse complement strand
AAGACGCAAATCCCGTTCTTCCTTTGGTACAAGGCCATCGAAGCGCCCGAGACCATGACGAACCTGAACTCCGGCATCATGAAAGCCGAGAAGCTTCAGAATGGCATCAAGTTCCTGTTCAATTATGCTGGCAACGCTTTGACGAACCAGCATTCCGATATCAACCACTCTCACGAAGTGCTGATCGACGAGTCCAAGTGCGAGTTCATCGTATGCTGCGATGTGTTTATGACCGATTCATGCAAGTATGCTGACATCCTATTGCCCGACTTGACTAGTCAGGAGCAGGTCAGCCTTGTCGGTGCGCCGTATAACGATAATTTGAAAGCCATTATCTACGGTCAGCCGGTGTATGAGGAGAAGTTCGAGCGCCGCGGCATTTATGAGGTATGCGCAGATTTGGCAAAGCGTTTGGGCGTGTATGACGAGTACACCGACGGCGGTAAGACGCGCGAAGATTGGACGAAGAAGATTTACGAGGACTTCCGCGTCAAGAATCCGCAGATTCCCGCATGGGAAGACGGTGTTGAACAGGGATTCTATAAGGAAGCGCGCGTGGGCGAGCTTATCGCGCACCAGAAGTTCATTGCCGATCCCGAGGCTAACCCTTTGAAGACCCCGTCTGGCAAGATCGAGATCTACTCCGAGGACTTGGCGAAGATTCGCGATACGTGGGATCTTGAGCCTGGCACCGTTGAGCCGATTCCGTTTTTCGACCCTGGTTTTGAAAGCTATCAGGATATCAGCGATGAATACCCGCTGCTTATCCAGGGATACCATTACAAGGCGCACACGCATTCGTCTTATGCCAACAATCAGATTGTGCAGGAGGCTGCGCCTCACTTCGCATGGATGAATCCCGCCGACGCGGATGCGCGCGGCATCAAGGATGGCGATACGGTGAAGGTGTTCAACGATCGTGGCGAGATTCGCATTCTGGCAAAAGTCACTCCGCGTGCTATGCCTGGCCATGTGTTTATCCCGCAGGGATCGTGGCATGATGCCGACATGTCCGGCGATCGCATCGACTACGGCGGATGCATCAACACGCTTACCATTGCGAAGCCGACGCCGCTTGGCAAATGCAATCCGCAGCATAGCAATATCGGCCAGGTAGAGAAGGCGTAAGGGAGGAAGAGAGAATGACTCAGAAGGCGTTCTTCTTTCATGGTCAGCGCTGCACGGGATGCAAAACCTGTCAGCTTGCTTGCGCTGACTATCATGATTTGAGCAAAGAGTTTTGGTATCGCCGCGTATATGAGGTGTGCGATGGCGCTTGGAAGCAGGATTCAGATGGCTGCTGGACTGCAGATACGTTCGCGTACTACACCTCAGTTGCCTGCAATCATTGCGATAATCCGGCATGCACCAAGGTATGCCCGACCACTGCGATGCATAAAGACCCCGAAACCGGCTTGGTGTCGGTTGACATCGACAAATGCATCGGCTGCGGCTATTGCCATATGGCGTGTCCGTACAATGCCCCGCGTGTTGACCGCAAGAAGGGTCATAGCTTGAAGTGCAACGGCTGTGCGGAACGAGTTGCTGAAGGCAAGATGCCCATTTGCGTTGAGGCGTGTCCCATGCATGCGCTCGAGTTCGGCGATATCGATGAGATGAAGAAGAAGGGCGAGCAGGCGGATTTTGCCCCGCTGCCTGAGAAAAAGTATACGTCTCCGAACCTGTATGCTTCCGCATCTGATCACGCGGTTCCGAGCGGCAGCGAAAAAGGTAAGGTTATGAATCCCCTGGAGGTGATGTAGCATGATGGCCGAGCTGCCTTTGGCCCTGTTCACCACGCTGGCGCCTATCGGCGCAGGTGCGTTCATCGCGCTGGCCGTGGCTTTCTTCACCACGAAGTTCTCCGATGAGCAGCTGAAGAAGATCGACCGCATGACTACCATCCCGGTCGTCGTGCTGGTGGCGGGCTTTATCTGCTCGTTCTTCCATCTGGCAAGCCCCATGCATGCGTTCGGCGTGTTCACCGGCCTGGGCGCAAGCCCGCTGTCCAACGAGCTGCTCGCCGGCGTCGTGTTCGCCGTGCTGGCTATCGTGTACTGGATCGTGGCGCTTGCCGGTAAGCTTGGCGAGGGCGCTCGCAAGGGCTTTGCCGCCGTGGTGGCCGTGATGGCAATCGTGTTCGCGTGCTTCACGGGCGCTGCCTACATGATGGAGACCATCGTTTCCTGGAACACCCCGATGGTTCCCGTTGCCGTGCTGGGCTTCAGCCTACTGGGCGGCGTTTCCCTGGGCGTGCTCGTGCTGGCGCTGTCCGGTGCGCTTGAGGACGCTGCGAAGGGCGGCTTCAAGATGGCGGCGCTGGTGGTGCTGGTCATCGGCTTGGTTCTTGGCGTGGCTGGCTTGTTGGTGCAGGTCATGAGCGTGTCCGGCATGGGCAACGCGCTGGTCGACGGCGCGGACCTGGTTGCCGCCGCCTCTGCTCCCGTGTGGATCGGCGTGGTGTGCATGGTCGTTGCCGCAGCCTCCGCCTTCATGGCTCTGCGCAACTCGAAGTCCAC
>CALEWN010000364.1 GCA_937925385.1 uncultured Senegalimassilia sp. | reverse complement strand
CACCGGAGGCTTGTCCGTGGGAGAACAGCCCGAACCGAGGCCGTGCGCGGTTGCGACATGCCGCAACCGCGCACGCTCATGTATATGGAAATGGAAGTGTTGAACATGCCGAGCATCGATCTCAACTCCGACCTGGGGGAAAGCTTCGGGCGATACACGCTCGGGCTTGACGATCAGGTCATCCCGCTGGTTTCCAGCGTCAACGTGGCGTGCGGCATGCACGCCGGCGACCCGGCGGTCATGCGCCGCACCGTCAAGCTTGCCGCCGACGCGGGCGTTGCCGTGGGCGCGCACCCGGGCTACCCCGACCTGCAGGGCTTCGGCCGCCGCGACATCGCCATGTCGCCCGACGAGGCCTACGACTACATCCTGTACCAGATCGGCGCACTGCAGGCCTTCTGCCACGCCGCCGGCGCGCGCATGCACCACGTGAAGCCGCACGGCCAGCTGTACAACCGCGCCGCTGTGGACCCGGAGCTTGCCCGGGCCGTGGCCGCCGCCGTGCACGACGCCAACCTGGACCTGGTGCTGGTGGGCCTGGCGAACAGCGAGCTCATCCGCGCGGGCCAGGCGGAGGGCATCCGCACCGCGCAGGAGTTCTTCGCCGACCGCAACTACACCGACGAGGGGCTGCTGGTGTCGCGCAAGCTTCCCGACGCCGTCATCGACGACGAGGACTTCGCCGTGGCACGCGTGGTGCGCGCCGTGAAGGAGGGCGCCATCGAGTCGGCCTCGGGCAAGCTCATCACCGTGAAGCCCGACACCATCTGCATCCACGGCGACAACGTGCACGCGCTTGAGTTCGCCGGCAAGATCCGCACCGCGCTGACCGAGGCCGGCGTCGAGGTGAAGCCCGTGTAGCAGCGGGGCGAGACCGCGCGCGAGGCAGCGCGCAACGTAGCGTCACAGAGCAACCGCAGGCCGAACCGCAGCAGCCACCAGGCAGCAGCAACGCACAAACATAACGAAACGCGAAGAGGGCCGGGTATCAACCCGGCCCTCTTCTTGCATCCCGCCGCCGCCCTACGCAGGTGCGGCAGCGGGTTTCCTATATCCGGCCTTCGCCGGGATCGGCTGCGCTAGCGCTTATCGCGACGGCGCATGATGCATAGCGCCGCGATGGACGCCGCGCCCGCCAGGGCCACTGCCGCAAGCGGCAGGACCAGGGCAAGCTTGTCGTCGCCCGTCTGCGTCAGCACCTTGCCGACCAGCCCGCTCGGCGCGAAGGTCTTGCCGCCAGGCTGCGTGGGCTGCACGGGCGCCGGAGGCTCGGCGTACGTGTTCGTGAACGCGAGCACATCGGCATCGCCTGCCTCCGTTGCGTTCAGGTGGCCGAGCCCGTCATCAACGACCGTCACGGTCACCTTGTACGCGCGCTTGTCGTACGTCACGTTCGCCTGTGCATCGTCGAGCTCGGTGAGCGCGAACTCGTACGTGCCGGGCTTGTCGAACGTCAGCGCCGGGAAGGCGATCTTGCCGTCGGCGGCGTTCTTCGCCTTAAGCTCGGTGCCGTCGGCCCCGGTCAGCACGAACGTGAACTGCCCGTCCTCAAGGTTCTTGCCCACCAGCGTCTTGGAAGCGCCGATGGTCACGGTCGTGGACGTCGCCTGGTAGGCGTTGGCGAAGGTAGCCTCGCGCGCGCCTTCCAGCGCATGAGTCACGCTGAGCGTGCCGTCGCCGTTGTCCTTCACCGTAGTGACCACGGTGTACGTCGCGCCGTCGTAGGTCACGCCGTTGGCGACGGTGCCGCCCCCGACCTCGTGCAACGTGTAGCGATGCATGCCGGGATACGTGTACTCCACCGGGCTCAGCGCCACGCTGCCGTCGGCGGCGTTAGTTCCGGTCGCTACCACATCTCCGCGCTCAAGCAGCTCGAACGCGAACTCGCCGGCAGCCATATCGCGGCCCGTCAGCGTCTTGGCCACCGTCACCTGATCGGTCACGCTGGAGTTAGCAGGCTTCACCGTGTAGGTGTTGGTGAAGGAGAACGCCGGGTTAGCTGCGGCACCCTGGCGCTCGACCGTCAGCTTGCCGTTGCCGTCGTCGGTCACCTTGAAGCTGACCGTCTTGGTCGCCGTGGCGTCGTTGGTCACGCCGGGCACGGAGCCGCTCTCCGTCACCTTATAGGTGAACACGTGGGAACGGGGCTTGCCGGACTCGGGCTCCGGATTAGCCGGCTGGTCGGTCGGCTGGTTGCCGGGAGCGACCACGTCAACCGTGCCGTTGTCGGTATCGGGAGCCGCTACGGCACCCGCACCCTGCTCGTCGCCTGCCGCGGGCTTGTCGCCCTGGTCAGCGGCGGGCTTGTCGCCGTCGTCGGCTGCCTGGGCGGAAGCGTTATCCGCACCCGTGGCGGCCTTGTCGGCGTCTGCAGCAGCCTTCGATGCATCGGCATCGGCGGCCTTCGCGGCATCGGCTTCGGCCTTGTCGGCGTCCGCGACGGCCGTCTGGTCGTTCACGCCCAGGGCGCGGTTAAGGTCGTCCAACGTGAACTCGATGGTGCCGAAGTCCACGCTGCCGTCCGCCGCGTTCTTGGCGGTGGTGCGCTCGGGCATGGGGGCGGCCGCATCATCGGAGGTCACCGTGAAGGTGAACTTGTCCTCGATGGAGGCCGGTTCAAGCCCGGGTGCCGCCTGAAGCATCTTCACGCCGGACAGGCCCACCTGCACCGGATCGCCCGTGGAGTACGCGTTCTCGAACTTCAGGCCATCGCCCAAGTTCGCCGTTGCCGTAAGCGAGCCGTCGCCGTTATCCACAACCGTCACCGTGAACGGGATCGGCTGCGTCTGCGCCGTGACGCCCTGGGGCAGACCGTCGGTCTTCTCGTAAGCCAGGTAGTTCACCGTCCACGAGGTGTCGCCCTGGCCGGAGGTCTTGAAGGCCTTGCCATCGGTCACCAGGCGCTCAAGCATCTTGGTGTCGTAATGCAGGGCATCATCGAACGTCACAGTGCCGTCGGCCGCGTTCTTGGCCGTCAGCAGGTCGTCCCCGCCAGCCGCATACTTCACCGCGAAGGTGAACTCGTCGGCGGAAAGCGGACGTCCCGTGAGCTCCTTGGTCGCCGTCACCTGAGCGGCCGTGCCGCCCGGATTATCGGTGGAGGCGTCATACTTGTTAGCGAAGAAAACCGTTGCGAGGTTCGGAGACGGGTCTGCGTCGTACACGTACGTCTTGATGTCCTCAGGTCCGGCCACCTCGGTGGTGACCGTCAATGCCGCCTTCTCCGGGTTGTCCCAGACCATCACCGTTACCGTGTACTCCGTCGTGTCGTAGGTGTAGCCGGTAACCTTTTCGCCTACCGCCTCGACCACCTTATAGGTGTACGTCTTGCCCACGTCGCTCTGACGCAGCACCACGTGCTGCTCGCCCAGCACGGACTTCACGGCTTGCACGCCGTCGGCAGCTGCGGGCATGGCGATCTCGGCGCCTTCCAGCGGCAGGCCCAGCGCGTACGCCGACGCCTCGTCGCCAGGGGTCACCTTGATCGTGAACTGCCCCTCAGCCATATCGCGGCCGGTCAGGGTCTTGGCCACGTTCAGGCCGCCCGCCGCCGTGTAATCGATCTCAGCGGCATAGCGATTCACGAACCTGGTGTTCTCCGCGACCGCAGAGGCCTTGAGCATACCGGAGCCATCGTCGGACACCGTCACCTTGATGGTAGCCACGTTGTCGTCGTAATGGATGCCCGGCAGCTTATGGCCATCGGCAGGCACGACCTCGCGCACCTCGTAGGTGAACGTGCGCTTATGGTCGGGCTCGGCCTTCACCATGTCGGACGTGAACTCGATCGCGCCGAATCCGAAGCTCTCCGCGTTCGCCTTGGTCACCGTCGCGGTGGCCACATCGTTGCCCGCGGCATCCTTAGGCAGCGGACCGCCATCGAGCGCCTTCAGCTCGAACGTGAAGTTGTCGGCATCGGTCCAATTACGACCCTCGAGCACCTTGTTCAGGCCGGCGGTTGCGGTGTCGTAGCTGGTCGGGGTTGCCTGATAGCCGTTCACGAACGCCACAGGCTCGGTCGCGGGATCGATAACCTTCCCATCCAGCTTGGTGGTCAGCGTCAGATGCTTATCGGCATCGCTGCTCATGCCCACCGTGATCTCGAGCGTATGCACGCTGTCGTCATACGTGACGCCAGGCTTAGCATCGGCGGGCACGACCTCGCGCACTTCGCATGCGAACGTCTTGCCGATGTCGGCCTGCGTGAACGCGACGCCGTTCATCTTCGCCATATCGCACGCGACGCCATCGGCGCGCGCAGCGTTGGTGAAGCTGCGGTCGGAATCCGTCAAGCGGGCTTCGGCATCTTCCGCAGACACGGTATCGGATTTCACGCCATGGATGCTGAAGGAGAACTCATCAGCTGCCATGTCGCGGCCGTGCAGCGTCTTCTGGACGGTGATGCCGGAGAACTGCGCATTCTGCTCGTACTTGTTCACGAACTGCGCCGGCCCGTTGTCATAGCTCACCGCGGCGACCAGCTTGCCCGTACGGTCATCGGTCACCTTAACCGTTACCTTGTGCACATGGCGATCGAACACGATGCCGCCGGTTGCGGCGCCCGCTGCGTCAAGATCGTTGCCGCAGTACTTATCCTCCTGCACCGCGAACGAATACGTGCCGGGCTTCTTGAACGTCATCTCGCCAAAGGAGAACCTAGTCTCATCGCCCGCCTTCGCGCCGCTCACCACGGCTTCTTCGGCACCCTTCGGGATGATGATGCTGCCGTCGTCAATGGCCTTCTGCGTGGCGCCATCCGCCGCGCTCAGCTTGAAGCCGAACGCCTCGCCTTCCGCCATATCGCGGCCGGTCAGCACCTTGGTGCCGTGAATCGCCGTATCGCCCTCGAGCTTAGCGGAATCGGGTTTGTACGAGTTATCGAAACTGAACATGGCGCCGGTAATCGGCTCTTCGCTATCGTTCTCGTAGTACTCGGCGCTCACTTTAAGTTCGCCGGCAACATCCTTGATGGTCACCTTCGCGGTCCAAACCGTCCGATCGTACACCATACCCGCCGGGTCGAAGGTTTTGTCGTCCAGGATATCTCGCACAGCACGCCACTCGCCGTTGACCTCGACCGCCTCGACGATCTTGTATTCGAAGGTAGCATCGGTCTCCCCGTAAGGAATATCGTTAAACGTGAACGTCGCCTGCGGGAACGCGATGCCGCCGCCTGCCTCGACCGTGGTCAGAACGCCGCGCCATTTATCGCGATCGACGCGCGTCGCGCCTCCGCCCTCGGGCAACGGCGCCTTGGCGTTGTCCGTGCAAACAATCACGTGGAACATGTCCAGTTTAAGGGGGTTCTCGCCCGTTGCGTCCGTATACGTCTTCGTTCCGCTGGGAGTCCACTTCACCTCAGAGGTGTTGTACTCGTTCACAAACTTTGCCGTATCGTCCTCGATAGGCTGCGGCTTCTCATATTTCACGCCGTCATCGCCTACCAGCTTCGTCATCTTAGACTCCACCGTCAGCGTACCATTGTGGTCCTTGTCGGTTACCGTCACGACGACCTGGTACAACGCCTGGGATGCGCTCACGCCGGGATTCAAAGTGCTGAGCGCCTCGGACTCCCAAATCTCATACGTGTACGTGCCCGGCTTCGTGTAGATGATGTCCTGGAACTGGAAGTGCACCTTTGTATCAGCTGGAGTGCCATACGGCTGCGTTATCTTGACACGCGTCTCGCCCAGGGTGTCGGTCGGCGGCATCGGCGCCTCAACGGACGTGTCGGCATCCTTCAGAATGAACGTGAACTCGTCGGTTTCAAGCCAAGCGCGTCCGGTCAGCACCTTCTCGCCCTTGAGGTACGTCTCACCATCCAGCGTGCCGGATGCGGCGTACGTGTTCTTGTACGTTACCGCGCTCGTTTCCCCAGCGGCGATCTGGCCCTCCGCACCGGCGGCCTCTGCCGTGAAGCCGTCGCGCGACGTCTCGCTTACCTTATAGTCCCAGCCCGCGGAAAGCCCGTACACGTACAGGGTCTCGCCCGGCTTCAGGAAATGCTTCGCCTCGCCGTCCTGGCCGAACGCCAGCACGAACTTATTGCCTTGCTGCTCGCCGTTCGCGTTCTTCACCACGGCGTTGAAGCTCTTGCCGACGGCATCTTGCATGGCGATGGTGAACTCGAAGGATTCGTTCGCGAAATCAGCCGCGTTATACCCATCGGGCAGCTGCAGCTGCTTCGTCACCGTCAGCGTGCCGGGCACATCGACGCTCAGCTTGCCGTTATTGCCCAGATGGGCGTTGATGAGCGTTTCCGCGGAAGACTGCTCGATGCCGCTCCACTTCGGGTTCAGAACGTCCGTGGCCGTGGCCGTGCGGTTCTCTTCCTTGACCTTGTGCAGTTCGTTAATGTAGGTCAAACGCGGCGTGCCGGACTTGAAGTAACAGGCACCCGTGGAGGAATCCTTGCCGATAGCGCCCTCGACCTTCTCAGCGGCATCGCCGGGGAAGGACACATGCTCGATCTTCGCGACGGGCTTGCCGCCTTCCATGGCGTAGTAGCTGTGCTTGTAGTAGTACGTGGAACCCTTCTCTACCGACTTCGCAGGAATAGTGCACGCCTGGTCGGTGTAGATGGGCGTGCCCTGCGTGAAGTAATAGTAGCTATTGCCCGCAGCCGGCTCGAACGTGGCGACCACGTCGCCCGTTTCCTTGCCGGTCCACTTGTTGGCATAGAAGTTCACCTTGCCTGTTGCGTCGGTGTTCTTCTCCATATACGCCTTCATAGCGTCGTCGGGATTCTCCAGCAGATCGAGCGCCGCCGGCTTCACGCCGGAGGAGTACAGCACCGAGATCGGCGTGGTGTCCGAGACGCTCATGGTATCCTTCGCCAGGTCGATGGCGAAGTTGCGCAGCGGAATCAAGGACGCGGGCACCTTCACCTGCACCTTGTCGCCCACCGCAGCATCGTTCGCACGCGTGACGGTGATCACGATGTCCTTCAGGTCGGCAGCAGCCAAGCCGGAATGCACGTCACCGCTGAAATGGTACGTGTCGACGTTTCCATCCGTGGTCTTGGAGTTGCAGCCGTAGACCATTCCGTTGTACACGAGCTTGGACAGGTCGGTGACCTGCATGTAATCGCCCAGCTGATCGTCAAAGGTGATGTAGCCGGTCTCGTGCTCGAAGCCTTCGCTCGTCTCCGTCGGATAGCCGGCGCCCTTCGAGATCTCCTTGGAGATGTCGTCGAACACATGCTTCAGCTCATCGGCGTTGGTCGCGCTCTTATAGAACGTGGCGTCTTTACCGTCGGAGCCCTTCGCGCGGTCGCCGAAGCTCCATTTGTATTCGCCCTGCCACCAACTCGTTTTCTCATATGAATACGTCGCAGACGGGTAGTTGCTCGACACGGCATGCATGAACTTGTTCTCATTGGAAATGTCATCGGGATCGGGATACTTGGCCGGATCGGCGCCCTGGAAGATGCCGATGGAATACACCACAGCACCCTTGTCCTTCATATCCTTAGCGTTTCCAACGGCGTTCGAGGCGACCTCCGGAGAGAAATTGCTCTGGGTCGTTGGCGTGCCGTCGGTGAAGAAGATGACGACCTTCTTGGCATCGGAACGGCCGGCCTGGCCCTTCGCAAGCTCCAAGCCTGCGGCGGCATTCGTTGCGCCGGCAGGTTCGATGGCGTTCACCTGGGACGAGAAGGCGCCTTTTGTGTCATTGGTGCACGGAGCCAGCGTTTTCATCACCTGGCTGTAGTTGTACCAATACTGGCCATCGCGATACGTGTCGTTGCCGACCTTGTCGGTCTTGCTTCCGGCGAACTTCACGATAGCGACCTGATGCTGCTTGGCCGCATCCTTGACCGCCGCGTTCTGCGCAGCGACCTTATCGATGAACGAGTTCGCTGCGCTCTTGAGCGCAGCGATGCGCTTTGTGTCATCGCCGCCGCCCATGGCGTTATCCATCGACCCGGATGCGTCGAGCACCAGCACGATGTCAAGCGGCGTGGTCGCCGTATCGGACAGGTTAGAGGTGGACGACAACGCCGTGAGCGCGGTCAGGAAGTCCGCGCCATTTTCTTTTGATATGGTGACGCCGTTCTTGCTGATCTCGCCATCTGACACGGTCTTGTCGGTCCAGATACGCCCGACGCTCGACGTGTCGCTCTTGATAAGCCCCGACCAATCCCAAATGGTCGAGGGGTCCGTGACGGCGGTCTTGTTTCCGCCGTACGTTACCGCCGACGAGTCTTCTGCGAACGCCGCGCCGCCGAACAGCGGCGACAACGCAAGCACCAGCACAGCGGCTAACGCTGCCTTAAAACGCTTCGTCGATTTCATGCCCTCGCCTCCTTCCACCGCATCGCGGCTTTCCGTATCCCCTTGCGCTTGCATATGCGCGCGCTCGGGCTTTTCCGGTACCCTGACATATTCATGGGCCCGCTCCTTCCCGCACGGCCCTCCCATGCCATCGCGCCCGCCGACGTCGGCCTCACTCGCCGATAGCCGGACGCGCGCATAGCCCGTAACCGCGCATCGCGCCAGCGGTGCAAACGGCATCGAGCCGCTACACCTCCTCTAAACATCATTCCCAAAGGGGGTACACGGAACCACGCCGTATTTACGAACGCGAGACTTAGACGATTTGTTTTCGCAGGTGGGTGAAGCGGCGTCAGGGGGTCGTATAAACGACCCTCTGGACAAAACAGCCAAACCGCGGACGCCCCCCCGAGAACTCACGGCCAAAGTTAACCCCTTCGGAAAAAATTGAAAAACGATGGCAACGCGACAAGGGATACAATAAGGAAAAGGATGTGGACACACTTGGAAGGAGGGGCGCGATGGACAACGCGAAACGCGAAAATAGACTGCTCTTTTGCGCACTTACGTTGTTCTTCTTCGTGTTCCTTGAGTCGACGCTGTTCTTCCAAACCAACCTAGCTCAATCCGGAGGGCACGGCCCCTTTCTCTCGCAGCTCCCCATCCAAGGCGCCAGCACCCTGGGCCTGCTGGCCTTTCCCCTCAAAAACCGTCTTATCGGCGAAAAAGGCCGACCGGTGTTCATGGGAGCTGTCACCGTCCTTGGGGTCGCGTGCCTTGTCGGCGTCGCTTTCGCATCCTCGCCGCTGGCGATCGTGTGCACAGGTGCGGGTGGGTTCTTCCTTATCGGGCTCGCCGGCGCCACCGCGTACTGGGCAACGTGCGTGAGGTCGCGCAACATCGCGCGATTCGCAACGCTGATCGGAGGCAGCCACGCGCTCGGCGTGCTCGCGCAGATCCCCTTGTTCAAATTCACGTCGAACCACCTGATCGAGGCCGTCGTGCTTTCCGCGGGAATCATCGCCCTGGGCGCGATCAATGCGCGCATATGGCCGCCCCGATCCGCGCTCGCAGACTTTTCCGCATTGCGGGAACAACGCGGAGGAAATCACCTCGTAAGCAGCAAGTTCGCCGGATGGCGTCTCGACCATATGGCCCCTCGCACCGCCGTCATCGTGATCTTCGCCTTGGTGCTGCTGTTTTCCGTGCTGTTCAACACGCTCTACACCTTTATAGACATTGACTCGCCCTGGACCAGCCAATACACCAACGTAACGCCCCGCGTTCTGATGGCCGTCGGAGGCTTTGCCGGCGGCGTGCTGTTCGACCTGCACCGGGCGCGTTACCTGGGCATCGTCATGTTCTGGATGATGCTGCTCTCGGTCGGCGCGATGCTCGGGGTGGAGGCAGGCGGGCCGTACGTCATCGGGGAAGTCGTCTACTTCCTAGGCTCAGGCGTGTTCACGACGTTCTACACCGCGGTGTTCATCTGGATAGCGCAGTTCCTACGCGCCCCCGACCTGTGGTGCAGCATGGGGCGGGCGCTCAACAACGTGACCGCCATCGCAATCGGCGTACCCGCGCTGCTGGTGATCGATTTGACGAATCCCATGGCAGTGGTCGTGCTGCTGATTCCCCTGATCATCGGCATCAACGCGCTGCTCTTCGCTGCAGGCATGCTGGACTTGCAACCACGTCCAAGGGTCGACGAAGTCGCAGGGTACGCTGCGCAGCAAGCCGGCGCGCCTGGCTCTGCGGGCAATATCACGCCTGGTCAAGCGGCGGTCGGCGAGCGCACGCCTGCTGCCGGGGGCAACACCATGCCTGGCCCCGATGACAGCGACGCATCCGTCAAAAGGGCAGCTGATGGGATGCCGGAAGCCGCGGAACGCCCGACACCCGGCACCGCGCCTTCCGCAGACGATGCCGCCATCGACCCCGAAGCGCACCTTGCGGATTTCGCCAGCCGCTTCTCGCTCACGCCGCGCGAGACCGAGGTGCTTGCCGCCGTCACCGCCGACGAGCGCCCGCTCAAGCACGTAGCCACGGACATGGGCATCTCCCCGCGCGTACTCCAACGGCACCTGACCTCGCTCTACCAGAAAACCGGCACGCAATCTCGCGTCGGCCTCACGAAGCTGTTCTGGGAGTAGCGCCCCTCCACTCGGCCACGTCTCCATACCCGCTCCTTTGCCCGGCCGCCACCACGTGCAAAGCCACGTGCTGCAGGGGCGCCGCGAGAAGGCTGCGCAGACAACCGGCAAACCCCGCGAAACCGTTCACCCGCTTCCCCACCGCGGGCAGCCCTACTCACCTAATACGCCCCATAACACGCGAAAACCCCGCCGCAACCGAAGTTGCGACGGGGTTTCCAGTCTTAGAAGGCGCAGAATCGCGCGACCTTCCCTTTAGCGAAACCGCAGCTTAGGCGGCGTTGCGCTTGGCGGTGGCCACGATGGTCTTCACGCCCTTGACGGCCAGCACCACGGCCAGCACGAACAGCAGCACGGCCAGCAGCGCCTGCACGGCGGGGGCGAAAATGTCGCCGCCCTTCATGATGAGCAGAGTCTTCTGATAGAACGTGATGCCCAGCGAGGTGAGCGTGGCGGCCAGCATGAAGCCCATGGGCACGAAGAACATCTTGTTGTTGCGGCCCGCATTGCCCAGCCATGCGCACACGGCCAGCAGCGCCAGGGCGGCCAGCAGCTGGTTGGCGGCGCCGAACAGCGGCCAGATGATGGTGTAGCCGGTCATGCCCAGGAACACGCCGATGACCACGGTGATGATGGTGGCGACGTAGGGGTTCGTCATGGCCTTGCGCACGCCCGTCAGGTCCTCGCGCTTCGCGTCGACGGGGGTCCACAGCTCCTGGAACATGTAGCGGGCCAGGCGGGTGGCGGTGTCGAGCGAGGTCAGGCAGAACGCGGAAACAGCCAGGATGAGCAGCGCATATGCCAAGCCCTGCACATTGGCCAGGCCGGGGATGCATGCGAGCATCTGGGACAGGCCGTCGGCGAAGACGGCGGTCGGGGAGGCGTAGCCGCCCGCGGCGTACTTGCTCCACACGAAGCCGACGGCGCACAGCGAGATGACGGCCAGCAGGCACTCGATGAGCATGCCGCCGTAGCCGATGGGCTGCGCTTCCGCTTCCCTATCTAGCTGCTTGGACGTGGTGCCGGAGGCGACCAGGCTGTGGAAGCCGGAGATGGCGCCGCAGGCGATGGTGATGAACAGCGCCGGGAACAGGAAACCCGAAGCGGCGGCCTTGTTCGTGATGGCCTTGCCGGCCTGGTCGACGAGGGCCTGGCCCGTGGAGGCATCGAACGCGGCGTTCGTGGCGACGAAGCCGGTGAACGCGGGAATCTGCAGGTTCGTGGCGGCGCCCATGAGGGATGCGCCCACGATGCCGATGACGGCCAGCAAGATCATGCCGTACAGCAGGTAGCTGGACAGGTAGTCACGGGGCTGCAGCAAAATCCACACGGGAGCGACCGACGCGATCAGGATGTACACGCCCAGGATGATCATCCACGTGTTGTAATCCAGCGACAGGGAGATGCCCATGAGCGGCAGGTTGTAGCCGATGGCCACCATGATGACGATCAGCACGATGGCGGAGGCGATGTTCACCGGGCCGGGGATGTTGCGGCCGCGCGTGAGGATGCCGTAGACGACGGCGACGCCAATAAAGATCACCGAGATCATGGCCGTCTGCTGGTTGGCCAGGTTCGTGGCGGCCTTCGTGCCGTCCAGGTCGGGCACCACGGCGAACGTGTTCGCCACGATGGAGGCGAATGCGGCCACCACCAGCAGCAACGTCAGGTACGCGAAGATGCAGAACAGCTTCTTGGCCGTATTGTCGATGTTCTCGGCAACCACGACGGCCAGCGTCTGGCCCTTATGGCGCAGCGACG
This sequence comes from uncultured Senegalimassilia sp., assembly GCA_937925385.1. Lineage (GTDB taxonomy): Bacteria > Actinomycetota > Coriobacteriia > Coriobacteriales > Eggerthellaceae > Senegalimassilia. The sequence goes on along the minus strand of CALEWN010000364.1, from coordinate 2,061 downwards.
CGAACAAGCTGCCGAAGTCGTGCATGGCACCGAAGAAGATGCCGCCGATAAGCACCCACAGCAGCACGGGCACCCAGCCGAACACGGCCGCCTGGATGGGGCCGTTGATGGGGCCGGCGCCGGCGATGGACGAGAAATGATGACCCAGCACCACGTACGGCGGCGCGGGAACGTAGTCCACGCCGTCTTCCAGTTCGTGTGCCGGAGTCGGATTCTTGGGATCGACCCCCCATTGCTTCGCCAGCCAACCGCCATAGAAGATATAGCCGATGACCAGGATGATCGCAGCAACAAGGAGGATAAGCAATGCGTTCATGGAACCCTCTTCTGTTTTGCGTTTCCGATGTTAGGAACGCGGCAGCAGGTTCGCCTCCAACGTGGTTTTCAGCTGCTTGCCCGCCGCATTCGTTATCACGCGGTTCGCAGAGAGGTCGGCGACGGCCACCCGAAGGTCGGCCCAGCCACGGATGCCCAGGGCGAAGTTCTTGCGGAAGCGCGTTTTGCGCACCGCCTTCGCCGCTTCCTGGGTGCAGGAATCCGCGACGATCACCAGGGATATGGCCGAGGACATGTGGTTCGGCTTGGGAACCACCTTTTTGAGCCCATCATGTTCCATGAACGACACAAGATCGCGCACCTGAGTTTCGTCCAGGGCATCGGCGAGGACGAAGAACAGATACTCATGCGTGTCGACTTCCCATAGCTTCGCGCTTTTGACCAGCACGTACTTTTCGCCATAGGAATGGAACTCGGCATACCCGGGGAAAGTGCGGCCGGCGTACTCGTATCCCCGTCGCACATCGAACCATTGCTCGTGTGCAGCGAGAATACGCTTCAGCACCAAGTGTTTTTCGTCCTTTGCCCGAGAGGGTTGCTCCTCGGACCGAAGGGCTGGCTCCCCAACGCGCACGGCGGCCTGTTCCTCCGCCTCACGCCTGGATTTTCCCGAAGCATCCGTCTGTTCGACTGGATGGCCGGTACCTTTGACACTTGCCTGAATAGCCGTTCGATCGCTCAAAAACCCGCAAACTCCTTCAGCATCTTGCCTAGCTCCGCGTCTTGCGTGCTTAGCTATTGTAGTGCTTTGGTAGGATTTCTGCGGCTGAAAATGTACACATTTTCCAAAATAGTGATGAAAAGCATTCATGGCGAACATCGGGATCCATAGCGTTTTGGGCATATGAACAAAACTGAGCGAACGCAAAAGCACCCGGAAGGCGAACCTTCCGGGTGCTTGACGCTTATCCGTTGTCGGGACCTAGCGGCCCACCTGCCAGCGATCCGCGCCGATTCGGCAGGACGCTTGCAGCAACGATATGGTTTTGCCTTCGATCAGGCTGGACTGCTAGTCCTCCCAGGCGAAGTCGGCCTCGCCGTTGAACACCTTCAGGGCGTCGGCAACGGTGTAGTCGGCCAGCGTGATGGCGCTGATGGCCTTCGTCAGACGAACGGCCTCGTCCAGGCTGCGCTGGTGGATGTTGCGGCCGGTGGCGTTGCCGTCGGCGCCGCCCACGTGGATCTGGTCGTGCAGCTGGGTCAGGAACGTCTCGGCGTCAACGGTGGAACCGCCGGCGCAAACCAGGCCGGTGCGGCCTGCAGCCATGGAAGCGACCTTCAGGGCCTCGGCAGGCGTGCGCTTGTCGTCGCCCTCGGGCTTGGGCGGGTTGACCTTCACGAAGTCGGCGCCCAGGCACAGCGCGACGCCGGCGGCGCCGGCGATCAGGTCCGGGTCCTTCTCAGCGGTGACGGCCTTGCCGCGCGGGTAGATCCACAGCACGACCAGCAGGCCGTTGGCATGGGCCTGGGCGATGAGCTCGCCGGCTTCGGCCATCATGGTGGACTCGTACTCGCTGCCCAGGTAGATGGTGTAGCCCAGGCCCACGATGTTCACGCCGTTCTCGCGCATGGCCAGCACGGCCTCCAGGTCGTACAGCTGCGGGCTGTACGGATCTTCCTGGGCGGTCTTGACCAGGTTGGTCTTGGAGTTCATCTTGACCAGGTAGTTGATGTTGGGGTAGTCGGCGGCATACTGCGCGATAAGACCACGCTGGCCAGCCAAAA
>CALEWN010000363.1 GCA_937925385.1 uncultured Senegalimassilia sp. | reverse complement strand
CTGACGTGTGCTCTTCCGATCTACGTGGACGGACGTCAGCAGGTCGTCGTCGGCGAAGGCGTACGCGGCCAGAAACCCCAAACGCGACGGAAGGTCGGCCTTCTCCAAACCCTTGCAGTCCTCGAAAGACCGGTAGCCAATGCTAGTCACCGAGTCGGGGAAATCGACGCTCTTCAGGTTTGCGCAGCTAGCAAAGGCCGCCTCGCCGACGCTGGTCACGGTGTCCGGGATGGAGTCCACGCGCTCGATGCCGGCGCAGCCGGCCATCAGGTACTGCGGCACGGCGGTGGCGCCCTCGGCGAAGGTCAGCTCCTTGATGCCGTCGCAGCCGTCGTAGGGGCCGTAGTAGTCGCCCCACAGGCCGCCCCCGCACTTCGCTAGCGTCGCCGGGACGTGGACGGACGTCAGCAGGTCGTCGTCGGCGAAGGCGTACGCGGCCAGAAACCCCAAACGCGACGGCACGTCTGCCTGCGCCAGGCCCTTGCAGTCCTCGAAAGCCCGACGTCCAATACTCGTTACAGAGTCGGGAAATGCTACCACAGACAAATAGGTATTACCGCTAAATGCTTCCTCCCCTATCCCCACAACAGTATGCCCATCCAACGTGTTGGGGATAATCAGCGAGCCCACGTTGCCGCGGTACTTCGTGATGGTCGCGCTACCATCACCATCGCATTCGTACTCGAAAATGGTGTACGGCTTGCCTTCCGCGTCGTAGCCAGTGCTTTCACCTGCACCGTCAAGGAACCCGTACGCGTAGCTCGAATCGCTGCCGGTAAACCAACCGTAGCCCGAGCTGCCCGTCACCGCGCACGAATTCGTGCGCTTGCTATCTTCAAAATGGAACCGGATACGCAGCGGGCTGTTCCGCTCCGACCATATGCTGAATTCCTTAGTAAACGGCTCTATGAGCTGGCCTTTGCCAACCCTCACGTCAAGGCCGATAAGCGCGTACAGATACCCGTTGATGGTGACGCACAAGTCAGGATGCCCGCCTGAGTTCTGGACAACCTTCATGTTGGTTCTTACGCCAATCTCGGCGTAGATGGTGCCTTTGATCACGCACAGCGCATTCACCTCGAAGGCCGCACGAAAGCCAACCCGCACCTCGGCGCACACCGTGATGGAAGGGTGCCCCTTCGTGAACGAGTTCATGTCGCGAAAGCCCTTGCCGCGCTCCTTCACCAAGCCGGCCGTAAACGTGCCGGGCTGCGTATAAGCAGCACTGCCGCTGAAGCTGATGCTTTGCGTGATTTTCACCGCGCCGACGCCCTGAACGGGGATGACGGCAAACGTTGCGTTGAAGTCCGCCTTGCCTCTCACAGTAAGTATTAGCTTGTACTTGCCCTTCACCGCCGCCTGGTAATAGCCGCTCATCAGGTTGATTTTGTAGTTGAAGCGCATTTGGGAAACTTCAAGCGTTGCTGTGCCCTTAGCGCTGCCCAGGCTAATGTCTTTCTTAGCCACCAGGCTTTTGCTGCCGGAGTCGTAGCTAATGCCGCGTGCTCCCATCAGCTCATCAGGAATGTCTTCGGAAAGCAAATCACCCTGCATGCACTGCGTGGACACACCTTCAACTTCCTGGTAATTGGCCAGGTCAACGCCCATGGCACCTTCGGCAACCACGTTTACGATGGCCGCATCTTCATCACCCGGCGACGTTTCAATAACCAGCGCGCCGTTTTCCGTGCGCACCGAGTTTGCCACATATAAGCTGGGAATGGTTTCGTTCGAATACACGGTGAACGTATCGCCCTGCGCAATGGAAACCGAAGGGTCGTAAATGGTTATCGTGCCATTGCTTTCGGCCACCGCCGAATCACGCGGCACTTGCTTCACGAAATCGGCGAACTCGATGGTGTTCTGCGCGTTTTCGTCCACCACCTCAGCATTCAACGTGCTTGCCGCATCCGTTAGGATAGCCAGCAGCTGCTGCGACGTGGCTTTGTCGTTTGGCGCGAATGAGGTGCCCGAAACCGTGAACCAGCCGCGGTCGATAGCAACTTGGTCAGCATCGGGGAACTGGGTTTCCGCGGAATTGAACGAATAAGTTTCTGACAGCGGGGCCACACCCAGCAGCGCATTGGCTGTTTGAGCTGCGAATTCGCGCGTAACCGCGCCATTGGGATCGAACGGCTGACCATTGTCGATGGCGATGGCGCCGAATTCGATGGCAGCCATGATGTCGTTGTAATACGAGGACGTGAAGTCCAAGTCGCTGAAGAACGCTTCAGGATAGTCTTCCTCAAGCACCGTAAGGTTAAACGTTTTCACCAGCTTTTGCACCCACACCGCCCGCGTGGTTATATCGCCGCCATCTGACAGCGTATTCGACAGACGCTCGGTTGCCAAAAGGCCAGCGTTGGCTGCATGCTGTTCAAGCTGCTTCGATCGCTCGGCTGCGCGCAGAACGTCCATTGCACTGGAGCCGTCAAGCTTGTCGGCGGTATCAAGTTGGAAGGAGGTTTCGCCCTCTTGGATCTGCTGAGATGCAACAGGTTCGGATTTGTCGGAATCTCCGAAAAGAGCATCGGTTGTTGCTTGTTTCTGCTCGTCCGACACAATAGGGGCTTTTTCCTGCGCTTCGCCCGCTTGCAACTGCTTGTTAAGCTGAAAAGTTTGAAGTGCCGCTGCTTGCCCAGCACTTCCTTGCGCAGCTAGCGCCGTTG
>CALEWN010000362.1 GCA_937925385.1 uncultured Senegalimassilia sp. | reverse complement strand
GGGGTTCGAGTACAGGTTCTCGGCGAACTCCTTGCGGCGGGCTTCCTTCTCGTCGCCGTCGGGCAGCGCGTCGATGGATTCCGTCATGCTGTTGAGCTTCGAGAGGTCCCATCGCATCTCGGCGGAGAACTTGCTGAGGTAATTGTTCACTTGCAGGTAACAAGCCTGCTTGTCGAATTGGGCTATGACCTGCGCGATTTCGCGCTCGATGTCGTCGAGCTGCCCTTGGATCTCGGTAAGCTTCGAGATGATCTGCGCCGATTCGTCGTCACCGCCGAACACCAGCTCGAGCAGCGAGGAGCTCCCGTACTCGAAGGCGCGCCCCGCTGTCTGCTCGCCGATGAATTTCAGGCCGGCGATCAGCAGGTCGATGGCCTCGATCGCGACGTCGGCCTCGGGGGCGGGGTCTTCCGCGCCCAGCGCGGCTACATCTTGCTGGAAGTCCTCGGCCGGTTGATCGTCGGATGACATGTCGGGCTCGCTGTCGGTTTTCAGGGGTTCCCCGGGCGTGAAGGACGGCAGGTTCTCGTCGTTGTCGTTGTCGGCCGCATCCTCCGTGTCGATGACGACGTCACTTGCCGCTTCGTCCGCGTAGGCGGTTTGAGGGGCGAAGGGGTTGGCGGAGGCAGCGGTGGTGCTGGCGGCGGTTGCGGAAGCGGGGCCGCTGCCGGCGGGTGCCTTCGCCTGCTGGACGGTTGCGGTGCCGGCAAGGGCGGCGATGGCGTTCTCCCAGGCCGCATCGTCGTTCGAGGCTTCGAGCAGCTTGCCGTGGCGCTGCTCGGCGGCCCCTTCGTCGCCGGTGACGGTCACGCGCGCGGCGCCGGAGCCTTCGCCGGACACCTGGGCTTCGAAGGGCGTGTCGACGTCGCCTACGGTGCTGTTCGCGTTGATGACCAGGTCGGCGCACGAATCGCCCAGCGTGGCCTGCCCGATGCGCGCGCCGTCATGTGCGATGGCATCGCTTTTGCCGACGACGATGAGGTGGTCGACCGACCCCTCGATGTCGGCGGTCTTAATCGAGCCGAGGCTCAAAACGCCGATGGCCGCATCGGGCTTGATGGAGACAATGCCGTCGGAATTCACACCGTCGACGTTGAGCATGCGCAGCGCTCCCGTCACGATGATCGGGGACCCAAGCGGTGCCAGCTTTGTACAGCAGGAATCGGGGTTTTCGCCATCGTGATAGCAGAGCGCTATGGTGCCGTCGGCAAGGTTGGGGACCAGGGAAAGCGCCGCGCCTGAGAACGCGGTTCCCGCAGCGTCGCCGTTGATGAAGAAGCGCTGGCCATCGACGTGCAGCGTTACCTGGTCGGAGTCGTTTGAGGAAGCGTTGCCGCCGTTGTTGTCCGCGCTGCATCCGAGCGAGGCGACGCCGGTGAAACCGAGCGCGCACGAGCCGATGAGCACGGCGGACGTTTTGATCATGGTGCGGCGGGTGAGGCCGTTCCCGGCGGGTCGAGCGTCGAAGCTTGTCATAGGGGCTCCTCCCCGAAGGTGAAAACGTTGCGCACATGATATGACACGCGCGATCGTTTTCGGAAGGGGGATGCCCGCCTTTTTTCGGCGGCGGGCGGCGGCTGGGTGGGTGCGCGAATCCGGGGTGTTGCCCTTGCCTGTTCGCTCGCGCCCCTCCGGTGTCGGGCAGCGGCGGTTCGGTCGGCGTCGTGTTTCCGGTTTCGAACGATGTTGTTTCCAGCTGGTTAAGCGCGGCGGCGGAAATAATCGCGTAACACGCGGCCTGCACACTGAATGCGGGCCGCTTACGTTCTCCGGCGGCCTTATCATCACAGACGAAGGACCGCATATGAACGCTGAACTTACCGAACAAGCCGAGGCAGCCCGCGAAACGGGGGCGGCCGCTGGTTTTACCGGCGCGCAATGCGCGAACGAAACGACCGATTGCATGCATACCGCACGGGCGGCCGCGGCGCGCACGCCCGGTCTGTACCGATCCAGCTACGAGCACGATGCATGCGGCATCGGCGCCCTGGCCCATCTGAAGGGGCAGCGCAGCCATGCCATGCTCGACGACGCGCTTTCCGTGCTCGTGAACCTTGAGCACCGCGGCGGCACCGGCTTGGAGCGCAACACCGGCGACGGCGCCGGCGTGCTCTTCCAGATTCCGCATCGTTTCTTCCGCAAGGAGGCTCAGAAGGAGGGCCAGCTGCTGCCCGACGAGGGCGATTACGGCGTGGCCATGCTCTTCTTCCCGCACGATGACCCCACGGGCGTGCGCGATGCGAAGCGCACGTTCGAGGAGGGGTGCGCGAAGTGCGGCATCCCGCTGATGTTCTGGCGCGAGGTGCCCGTCGACCCGCACGACCTCGGTTCCACCGCGCAGGCGTGCATGCCTACCATTCTGCAGGCGTTCCTGCGTCGCCCCGCCGATGTTGACGCAGGTCAGGCGTTCGAGCGCAAGCTGTACGTGTGCCGCCGCACCATCGAGCGCGCCGCCGACGCCAACCCGGCGCTTGCAGGCAAGATCTTCTACGTGTGCTCCATGTCGTCGCGCACCATCGTGTACAAGGGCATGTTGGTGGCCACGCAGATGCGCCGCTTCTTCATCGACCTCAACGACGCGGCGGTGGAGACCAGCCTGGCGCTCGTGCATTCGCGCTATTCCACGAACACCACGCCCAGCTGGGAGCGTGCGCATCCGAACCGCTACATCATCCATAACGGCGAAATCAACACGCTGCGCGGCAACATCAGCTGGACGCGCGCCCGCGAGCCGAAGCTGTACAGCCCGGCGCTGGGCGAGGACCTGCGGCAGGTGCTGCCCATCATCAACCGCGAGGGCTCTGACTCGGCCATTCTGGACAACGTGCTGGAGTTCCTTACCATGAACGGCCGTCCGCTCGACCGCGCCGTCACCATGATGATCCCCGAGCCGTGGGACCACAACGACCGCATCTCCGACAAGCGCCGCGCCTACGACGCGTACCAATCCATGCTCATGGAGCCGTGGGACGGCCCGGCGGCCATCGCGTTCACCGACGGCCGCATGCTCGGCGCCGCGCTCGACCGCAACGGTCTGCGCCCGGCGCGCTATTACGTCACCCGCGACGACTGGCTGATCCTGTCGTCGGAGGTGGGCACCATCGATGTCGACCCGGCCAACGTGCTGCAGGCCGGCTGCCTGGGCCCCGGCGAGATGCTCGAGGTCGACCCGGGCCAGGGCCGCGTCATCTGGAACGACGAGATTCGCAACCGTTACGCCAACGAGAAGCCGTACCGCGATTGGCTGGACGAGGAGACGCTGGCGGTAGACGACCTGGAGGCCCCGGCGCCCGGCAAGCTCCCCGCTGAGCGCGACGTGAACGTGGGCTTCACGCGCCGTTTGGCGAAGTTGGGCTACCATTACGACGACGTGCAGGAGCTGGTGCGTCCCATGGCCGAGCAGGGCAAGGTGCCGCTGGCATCCATGGGAACCGACGCCCCGCTGGCGTGCCTGTCGAAGCGCCAGCGCAGCTTCTTCGATTACTTCAATCAGCTGTTCGCCCAGGTCACGAACCCGCCGATCGATGCGTTGCGTGAAAGCTTCGTCACCAGCAGCGTGCTGTACGTGGGCAACCACGGCAACATGCTCGAGGACTGCCGCGACACGTGCCGCCTGGTGCGTCTGGAAAGCCCCATGCTCACGCATGACGAGTTCGACCGCCTGTGCGCCATCGATCGCGTCGGCTTCAAGACGCAGCGCTTCGTGTGCGCCTATGACCGCGATGCCGCCGAGGGCGCGCTTGAGGCGGCGCTTGACGAGCTGTGCGTCGACGTCGAGCAGGCGGTGCGCGATGGCGTGAACCTGGTCGTGCTGACCGACCGCACTGCGGAAGGCGAAGTGCCCATCCCCAGCCTGCTGTCGTTGGCTGCCGTGCACAACCACCTGATCGCCGTGGGCCTGCGCACCGACGCCGACCTGATCGTCGAGACCGGCGACGCGATGCGCGCGCACGATTTCGCCTGCTTGGTGGGCTATTCCGCATCGGGCCTCTACCCGTATGCGGCTCACGAGTGCATCCGCGACCTGTGCGAGCGCGGCGAGATCTCCATCCCAGGCGACCAGGCCGTGGCCAACTACGACCGCGCCGTCGTGGCCGGCATCACCTCCATCATGTCGAAGATGGGCATCTCCACGATGCAGGGCTACCACAGCGCGCAGATCTTCGAGATCTTGGGCTTGGACGACTCCCTGGTGGAGAAGTATTTCACGCACACCTCCACGCGCATCGGCGGCTTGAACGCCGCCGGCGTGCAGCGTGAGCTCAACGAGCGCTACGACAGCGCCCTGGCCCTGGAGAAGAGCCCCTCGCCCGAGCAGCTGCCCACGCTCGGCGTCACCGCGTGGCGTCCGCTTGGCGGCGAAGAGCACGTGATCAACCCGCAGACCATCTATCTGCTGCAACGCGCTTGCCGCGAGGGCGACTACGGCATGTTCCGCGAGTACAGCGCTGCATGCCACGTGCCCGGCCGCGCGGTCACGCTGCGCGACCTCATGGACTTCGTGCCGGGGCGCCAGTCGGTGCCGCTTGATGAGGTCGAGCCCGCAAGCGAGATCGTCAAGCGCTTCAACACCGGCGCCATGAGCTACGGCTCCATCTCCAAGGAGGCCCACGAGTGCCTGGCCATCGCCATGAACCGCTTGGGCGGGCGCAGCAACACCGGCGAGGGCGGCGAGGACCCGGCGCGCGAGACGCCGCTGGCCAACGGCGACAGCAAGTGCAGCGCCATCAAGCAGGTGGCCTCCGGCCGCTTCGGCGTGACCAGCCGTTACCTGTCGAGCGCCATCGAGATCCAAATCAAGATGGCACAGGGTGCGAAACCTGGCGAAGGTGGCCACCTGCCCGGCAAGAAGGTGTACCCGTGGATCGCCGAAGTTCGCCGCTCCACGCCGGGCGTTGGCCTGATCTCCCCGCCGCCGCACCACGACATCTACTCCATCGAGGACCTGGCGGAGCTCATCTTCGACCTGAAGAACGCCAACCCCGATGCGCGCGTGTCCGTGAAGCTGTGCGCGCTGGCGGGCGTTGGCACCATCGCCACCGGCGTGGCGAAGGGCGGTGCTGACAAGATCACCATCGCCGGCCACAACGGCGGCACGGGCGCGGCCCCGCGCGACTCCATTTACCATGCGGGCATCCCGTTCGAGATCGGTCTGGCCGAAACCCAGCAGACGCTTCTGCGCAACGGCTTGCGCAGCCGCGTGGTCGTGGAGACCGACGGCAAGCTCATGTGCGGCCGCGACGTGGCCATGGCGGCTCTGCTCGGCGCCGAGGAGTTCGGCTTCGCCACCATGCCGCTGGTTGCCATGGGCTGCATGATGCAGCGCGATTGCCAGCAGGACTCCTGCCCGGTTGGCATCGCCACGCAGAACTGCAAGCTGCGCGGCTGTTTCGCCGGCAAGCCCGAGTACGTGGTGAACTTCATGATGTTCGTTGCCGAGGAACTGCGCGAGATCATGGCTGAGCTGGGCTTCCGCACCGTCGACGAGATGGTCGGCCATCCCGAGTGCCTGCGCCAGGTGGAGGTGCCCGGCAACTGGAAGGCCAACGAGATGGACCTGTCCGATATGTTGGCGCCCGCGACCTGCGAGTTCGGCCGCGCCATCCCCGGCGCCGACGTGCGTCACTTCCTGCCGTCGATGGCGGCGGATTGCCAGCTTGACAAGTCGCTCGACGCCACGCTGTTCATCCCGTACACGGCCAGCGCGCGCGAGCATCTGGAGCCCATCCGCTTCCGCGCCGATATCGACAACGTGAACCGTTGCGTGGGCACCATGCTGGGTAGTCAGGTGACGCGCCAGCATCCCGAGGGCCTGCCCGAGGGGTCGATCACCGTGGACTGCGACGGCTCCGGCGGCCAGAGCTTCGGCGCGTTTCTGCCTTGCGGCGTGACGCTCAACATTACCGGCGACGCCAACGATTACTTCGGCAAGGGCCTCTCCGGCGGCATCCTGACGGTGCGTCCGCCCGAGACGGCCACGTACAAGTTCGACGAGAACGTGGTCATCGGCAACGTGGCGTTCTATGGCGCCACCAGCGGCAAGGGCTTCGTCAATGGCCTGTCCGGTCAGCGTTTCGCCGTGCGCAACTCCGGCGCCACCGTGGTGGTCGAGGGCGTGGGCAACCACGGCTGCGAGTACATGACCGGCGGCGTGGCGCTCATCTTGGGCGAGGTCGGGCCGAACTTCGCGGCCGGCATGTCCGGCGGCGTGGCCTACGTGTACGACAAGTTCGGCACGCTGGCGGCCAACTGCAATCAGGACATGGTGCGCCTGTGCGAGCCCTCCGCCGACGAGATCGAGCTGATCCGCAGCCTGATCGAGGAGCACGCGGAGCGCACGCAAAGCCCGCGCGGCATCAAGCTGTTGTACCAGTTCAACACGCTGAAGCGCCACTTCGTGAAGGTTATCCCGCGCGATTACGAGCGCGTGATGAACGTGGTGGCCGAGGCCGAGGCCGCAGGCAAATCGCGCACCGATGCGCTGCAAATCGCATTCGATGCCATGACGGAAGGGAAGTAGGAGATGGGAAAGCCCGGAGCATTTTTGGAACACGGCCGCTGCGCCCACAGCCTGCGTCCCGTGCAAGAGCGAAGCCGCGATTTCGACGAGCTGTACGAGCCGGTGCCGGAGGAGCGGACGCGTGAGCAGGCAAGCCGCTGCATGGCATGCGGCGTGGCGTTTTGCCAGGTGGGAGCGCCGTTCGGGAAGGCAAGGCCTTCCGGTTGCCCGCTGCACAACCTGATTCCCGAGTGGAACGACCTGGTGTGGCGCGGCCAGTGGGGGCAGGCGGCCGAGCGCCTGGCGCTGACCAGCCCCATGCCCGAGTTCACCAGCCGCGTGTGCCCGGCCTTGTGCGAGGCGGCGTGCAACCTTGCTCGCAACGACGAGGCCGAGACCATCCACGACAACGAGCGCGCCATCTCCGATTGGCAGTGGGCCCATGGCGGGCCTCGCCGCTTCGAGCCGGCGGACCCGGATGCGCCAAGCGTCGCCGTGGTGGGCTCGGGCCCGGCGGGCCTGGTGGCCGCGTGGGATCTGGCGCGCCGCGGGGCGCGCGTGTGCGTGGTCGAGCGTCACGATCGCGCCGGCGGTCTGCTCATGTACGGCATCCCGAACATGAAGCTGGATAAGTCGGTGGTCAAGCGCCGCGTGGATTTGATGGCCGAGTTTGGCATCGAGTTCCGCCTGGGCGTCGACGCGGCCGACGCCGACGTTGCCGCGGGTTTGGCTGCGGAGTTCGATGCCGTGGTGGTTGCCGCGGGCGCCTGCAAGGCGCGCGGCGTGAACGCCGAAGGCTTCGACGCCGGCATCGCCGCAGGAGACGTGGTGTACGCGGTGGATTACCTGACCGAGCAGACGCGCGCGTTGCTCGAGGGTCGCAAGCCCGCCATCAGCGCCGAGGGCAAGGACGTGGTGGTCATCGGCGGTGGCGACACGGGCAACGACTGCATGGGCACCGCGGTGCGTCAGGGCGCGCGCACGGTTCGCCAGCTGGAATATGGTCCGCGTGCGCCGAAGGAGCGCGCGGCGTCGAACCTGTGGCCCGAATGGCCAAACGTCGCCAAGACCGACTACGGCCAGGAGGAAGCTATCGCGCTGCAAGGCGATGACCTGCGCGAATGGTGCGCCGATACGCAGAAGGTGTTGCTGAACGACGCCGGGCGCGTGCACGGGTTGCAGGTGCGCTCGTTCGACTGGTCGGCCGGCAAGCCCGAGCCCGTGGCAGGCTCCGAGCGCGAGGTCGATGCGCAGCTGGTGCTGGTGGCCTGTGGTTTCGCGGGCCCGGAGGGCGGCGTGTTCGACGCGTTCGGCGTGCCTCTGGCAACGCAGGGCCGCCCGCTTCCGGTGATGGCGGCCGGCGATTCGCATCGCGCTATGCGTGCCGCGGGCAAGGATGACGCCGCCGTGTACGTTGCCGGCGACGCCCGCACGGGCAGCAGCCTGGTGGTCAACGCCATGGCCGACGCCCTCAAGTGCGCCGCCGAGGTAGCTGGCGACCTGGGATTGTAGGGAGCTGGCTGCGGCTTCTTCGCCTAGCGCGACAGGGCGATCTTGTTTTTGCTTGGCCCGGCGACAACGAGCGCGTCGAGCTGATTTGCTTTCGAACGAAGCATTGTTCCGGAAAGCCCTTCATCCTCGTTTAGGAAGAAGGGCTTTCCCCGTTCGATGCCTATGTCATGGCGAAGTTTGCCAAATATCGGATGCATTATTGCGCTTCGTTGATTCGTGCAATAGCATATTCTGCTACTGCTAATCACAACGAAATCGGAGTCGCATGTCACGTCGTCAAGCCATCTCACGCATCCTCTTCATCTGCCACGGCAACATCTGCAGGTCGACCATGGCCCAGTTCGTGATGCAGGACCTGGTGAACAAGGCAGGGCTGGCCGACGTCCTGTTCATCGATTCCGCCGCCACCACCAACGATGAGATCGGGCATCCGCCGCATCACGGCACGGTCGACAAGCTCAAGCAGGTGGGCGTGCCGGTGCTGCCGCATCGCGCTCGCAAGGTCCGTGCCGACGAGTACGACGAGTGGGACCTGTTCGTGTATATGGATGACGAGAACGAGCGCCATCTGAGCCGTATCTTCGGAAGCGATCCCGAAACGAAGTGCGTGCGTCTGCTCGCGTTCGCTCCCGGCGCGGGGCTGGTTGGCGAAGACGGTAAGATTGCGGCCGATGCGCAGGACGCCCGCGTGATCGAGCAAGCCGGCGCAAATGCTGCCGACGTTGCCGATCCTTGGTTCACCGGCAACTTCGACGATACCTACCGTGACGTGCTGGCCGGCTGCAAAGGCTTGTTGGCCTGGTGCCAAGCGCAATAACATACGCTCGTTTACGTTCCTGTGAAATCGTTCGCTATGCTCGCTGTTTGCCGGTGAAGCGGTCGATGTCGATGCAGTAGATGTTCGCGCGGGCGAGCGCCTGGTCGGTGAAGTCGGTCGAGGCTTCGGGCGCCAGGTGCTGCATGATGCGCGTGAGGCCATAGCGCTTCGCTTCGATCCCCTGGATGCGATGGATGGTGCCCGTGCCCATGATGGAGCGGTACGCGTACGAATACGCGCAGGCGTACGTGCCCGTGATCACGCCTTCCTGTACGTCCATCTCAATCGCCACGCGCGGCTCCCGATCGAACGCGTCCACCTTGCGGCCGACGCCGGCCGAGTGCACCCACAGCGCCAGGCGCGGCGCGTCGGCGCCGATCTCCTCGGGGTCGGCCCAGTCGTAGCCGAAGCTCATGGGCACGATGAACGGCCCCTCCTCGTCCACGCACGCGATGCGCACTGTCTGGCAAGCCTCGACCACCGCATGCAGCTGCGTGGTGCTGCGAAGCTGACGACCCGCCTGTCGCATGGGGCGATGCGAAACGGGCATGGCGGCCTGCGCTGCGGCACCGGCCTGGGCCATGCCGGCGATTTGCTGTGCCTGCGCGGCTTTCGCCATGGCGGCGGCTTGCTGCTGCGTCGGCGCGGTTTGCGGCTGAGGTGCGGCGCCCTCGGGATAGACGGCGGGGATGTTTTGCAAGTTCATGTGTGCTCCTGTGGTGAAACGCCTGCGTTGTGCCGGCCGCACGAAGGGCGGCGCTCGTGTTTCTCACCATAGTACGTTCCATGGCGGCGGTTGTGCGCGGCGTTCGTCCAAAGCGCCAACAACACATGGTTGCGAAGGCGCGTACATCGGGAAACGGTGCGCTGCGGTTTTTCCACGGTAAGTGAACGGCTCCGCGTCAAAAGCGCGCAAACGCACGGAAGTCCTAAAACCAGTCGCTGCACCTGCTATGCTTTGCTACATGATGGAGAACGGTCGCGCGGCGGCAGATGGCGAAGGAGTTGGCACAGATGGTGTTGCCGGAGAACATGGAAGGCCTCCATGGCGGGGCAGGCGTCGGCGGGGCGGTTCCCGCAGGGGAGCCTCTTGCGCTTTGCGCGCTGGTCACGGGCGCGACGGGCGGCATCGGCCGCGAGCTGTGTGCGCAGCTCGCCCGCGAATGCGGCACGCTAGCCCTGGTGGGACGCGATCGGGGCAAGCTCGAGGAGCTGGCGAAGGACCTGGTCGAACGCTTCGACGTTAACACGCACGTTTTCGTCGCCGACTTCGCGCAGCCGGGCGCCGTCGATGCGCTGGCGTTGCAGGTGCAGGCGGCGAACCTGCAGGTGGAGACGCTCGTGAACAACGCCGGTTTCGGCTACGATGCGCCCTTCGCGGAAAGCAGCTTGGAACGCCAACGCGCGCTTGTGCGAACCAACGACATGGCGCTCATGGAGCTTTGCCACGCGTTCGCGCCCGGCATGGCGGCGCGCGGGCATGGCGGCATCCTCAATGTGGCCAGCGTGGCGGGGTTCGTTCCCGGGCCGTACATGTCCACGTACTACGCCTCGAAGGCGTTCGTCCAGTCGTTCTCAAGTGCGCTGCATATGGAGCTGCGCCCGCACGGCGTGCATGTGACCGCTCTGTGCCCCGGGCCTGTTCGCACGCCGTTTTGGGACAACGCCGACGCGGGCGGCACGGCGCTTGCCCGCATGACCATCAGCGCCCCGCGCGTTGCCTGTGCGGCTATCCGAGCGCTGGGCTGCAACCGCCTGCTGTGCTGCCCAGGCGTGCTGGCGAAGGTCATCGTGTTCGGCAGCCGCTTCGTTCCGCGCACCTGGGCCGCTGCAGCAGCCGCAGCCCTGCAAAAACCCGAGAAGTAGCAGGAGACCCGCGTTCGCGTGCATTTGGCGAAGGGTGATATGCCTTTCCGCCGGTATATGGTTAAATCAAAGGAACGGCTTTTTCGGCGGGCAATGCCGCCGTGTCAAACATAAAGGAGCATCATGGCAGAGTTCATCTACCAAATGTACAAGGCGCGCAAGGCGCATGGCGACAAGGTCATCCTCGACGATGTCACCCTGTCGTTCTATCCCGGCGCGAAAATCGGCGTGGTGGGCCCGAACGGCATGGGCAAGTCCACGCTGCTCAAAATCATGGCCGGCATCGAGGAGGTCAGCAACGGCGACGCGCGCCTGACCCCCGGCTACTCGGTGGGCATCCTGCAGCAGGAGCCGCCGCTGGACGAGGACAAGACCGTCCTTGAGAACATCGAGATGGCGTTCGCCGACGTAAAGGCCAATATCGCCCGCTTCAACGAAATCGGCACGCTCATGGGCGAGCCTGATGCCGACTTCGATGCGCTCATGGAGGAAATGGGCAAGCTGCAGGACGCCATCGACGCGGCCAACGGCTGGGACCTGGACAGCCAGCTGTCCCAGGCTATGGACGCGTTGCAGTGCCCCGATCCCGACATGCCGGTGAACGTGCTCTCCGGCGGCGAGCGCCGTCGCGTGGCCCTGTGCCGCCTGCTGCTCGAGGCCCCCGACCTGCTGCTTCTCGACGAGCCCACCAACCATCTGGATGCCGAGTCCGTGCTGTGGCTGGAGAAGTTCCTGCACAAGTACCCCGGCGCCGTGCTGGCCGTCACGCACGACCGCTACTTCCTGGATAACGTGGCCGAGTGGATCTGCGAGGTCGACCGCGGCAGCCTGTACCCGTACAAGGGCAACTACTCCACGTACCTGGAGACCAAGGCCGCGCGTATGGCGGGCCAGAAGCAGCGCGATGAGAAGCTGCAGAAGCGCCTGGCCAGCGAGCTCGAGTGGGTCCGCAGCTCCCCGAAGGCGCGTCAGGCGAAGAGCCGCGCCCGTCTGGAGCGTTACGACCAGATGGCTGCCGAGGCCGCGCAGTCCAAGAAGCTCGACTTCACCGAGATCCAGATCCCGGCCGGCCCGCGTCTGGGCGCCGAGGTCCTCAAGGTCGAGCACCTGCACAAGCAGTTCGGCGACCGCGTGCTCATGGACGACCTGTCCTTCGAGCTGCCGCGCAACGGTATCGTCGGCGTCATCGGCCCTAACGGCGTGGGCAAGTCCACCCTGTTCAAGATGATCATGGGCATCGAGCAGCCCACCTCCGGCAGCCTGAAGCTCGGCGAGACCGTGAAGGTGTCCTACGTCGACCAGGGCCGTGCGGGCATCGACGGCGACAAGAACGTGTGGGAGGTCGTCTCCGGCGGCTTGGACTACATGATGGTCTGCGAAACCGAGGTGCCCAGCCGCGCGTACGTGGCCAGCTTCGGCTTCAAGGGTTCCGACCAGCAAAAGCCCGCGGGCGTGCTCTCCGGTGGCGAGCGCAACCGCCTGAACCTGGCGCTGACCCTCAAGCAGGGCGGCAACCTGCTGCTGCTCGACGAGCCCACCAACGACCTGGACGTTGAGACGCTGTCCAGCTTGGAAGAGGCGCTGCTGCGCTTCCCGGGCTGCGCTGTGGTGACCAGCCACGACCGTATGTTTCTCGACCGCGTTGCCACGCACATCCTGGCGTGGGAGGGCACCGATGAGAACCCGGGCAACTGGCACTGGTTCGAGGGCAACTTCGAGAGCTACCAGAAGAACCGCATCGAGCGCCTGGGCGAGGAGGCCGCAAAGCCCCACCGCCTGCACCGCAAGCTGACCAGGGATTAAGCTCAAGCACACAAACGCAAAACGAACGGCTCCCGCAGCCTTGAGGCTGTGGGAGCCGTTTTTGCGTTAGCGACGGCAAAAGAAAAGCGGGGATTCCGAGTTTTCGGAATCCCCGCTTGCGTTCGGGTAATGCTTGCTGCGCTCGCTAGTTCTTCAGCGAGTTGATGGGGGCGGGCATGCGGCCGCCGCGGTGGGCGAACACGGTGCCGGCGTGGGTGTTCACGGGCATGACCGGCGCGTAGCCCAGCAGGCCGCCGAAGTCCAGCTTGTCGCCGACCTTCTTGCCGATGGCGGGGATGACGCGCACAGCGGTGGTCTTGTTGTTGATCATGCCGATGGCGCACTCGTCGGCGATGATGCCGAAGATCGCCTCGACCGGCGTGTCGCCGGGGATGGCGATCATGTCCAGGCCGACGCTGCACACGCAGGTCATGGCCTCGAGCTTCTCCAGACACAGCGCGCCGGACTCGGCGGCGCGGATCATACCGGCGTCCTCGGACACGGGGATGAAGGCGCCGGACAGGCCGCCGACGCTCGAGCTCGCCATGACGCCGCCCTTCTTCACGGCGTCGTTGAGCATGGCGAGCGCGGCCGTGGTGCCCGGGCCGCCGCACTGGCCCACGCCGATGGCTTCCAGGATCTCGGCCACGGAGTCGCCCTCGGCCGGGGTGGGGGCCAGCGACAGGTCCAGGATGCCCTTGGCCACGCCCATGCGGCGGCTGGCCTCGCGGGCCATCAGCTCGCCGGCGCGGGTGATCTTGAACGCGGTGGCCTTGATGGCTTCGGCGATCTCGGTCATATCGGCGTCCTTGGGCATGTTCGCCAGCACCTGGCGCACGACGCCCGGGCCGGAAACGCCCACGTTGACCACGGCGTCGGCCTCGCCCGAGCCGTGGAAGGCGCCGGCCATGAAGGGGTTGTCCTCCACGGCGTTGCAGAACACCACCAGCTTGCCGGCGGCGATGCAATCGCGGTCGGCCGTCAGCTCGGCGCACTGTTTGACGATGCCGGCCATCTTCAGCGCGGCGTCCATATTGATGCCGGCGCGCGTGGAGCCGACGTTGACGCTCGAGCATACTCGCTCGGTGGCGGCGAGCGCATTGGGGATGGAGTCCATCAGCTTGTTGTCGGCTGCCGACGCGCCCTTGTGCACGAGCGCGGAGAAGCCGCCCACGAAGTCGACGCCCACCTCGGCGCCGGCCTTGTCCATGGCCACGGCGATGCGCGACAGGTCGGTGTCGGGCACGGCGGCGCAGATCTCGGCGATGGGCGTGACGGAGATGCGCTTGTTCACAATCGGGATGCCGAACTCGCGCTCGAGCTGCTCGGCGGTGGGCACCAGCTGCTCGGCGGCCTTCGTCATCTTGTCATACACCTTGCGCGCCATGGTGTTGATGTCCGAATCCGTGCAGGAGCGCAGGTTCAGGCCCAACGTGATGGTGCGGATGTCCAGGTGCTGCTTGCTGACCATAGCAAGCGTTTCGGCGATTTCTTCCGGGGTGATTTGCATGATGCTGTCCTTTTAACGGGCGACGCTTTTGCAACAGGATAGCAAATTGCGGCCGCTACCGGGCGCCGCGCCCAACGGTTCCACGAATGATTAACGCTCGGCGGCGCTATCTGCGGCTTTATCCGCGCGAGTGACGGCGCAAAGTGCGATACGTCTGCGTTTGAATTCGGCTGTTCCGAGTAGGTAGCAATAGGTCAAGTCTCCGACCTGGGGTTTTCTGGCCGGAAGGCGTTGGCTACTTGCTGAGGCCGCGCTCAAACGCAGACGTATCGCAGTTGGGCTTCCGCGTGCTCGTGATGAGGCGGGTGGAGGAGCCTTTGGGCAACGAAAAAGCGGGCCCGTGGGCCCGCTTTCGCGATCGGTTCGTTGCTGTGGCTTAGAAGACCGGGACGACGGCGCCCTCGTAGGTCTTGTTGATGAAGTCGCGCACGGCGTCGGACTTCAGGGCCTTGGCCAGGGCCTGAATCTTCTCGGAATCTTGGTTGCCGTCCTTGACGACCAGCACGTTTGCGTAGGTCTCGGCGGCCAGGGAGTCGGTGGCCTCGACGGCCAGGGCGTCCTTCTCGACGGACAGGCCGGCAGCCTGGGCGTAGTTGCCGTTGATGCAAGCGATGTCGACATCCTTCAGGGCGTTCGGGATGTTGGCGGCCTCAAGCTCCTTGATCTGCAGGTTCTTGGGGTTCTCCACGATATCCTTGGCGGTGGCGGTGATGCCTGCGCCGTCGGCCAGCTTGATCAGGCCTTCCTGCTGCAGCAGGAGCAGGGCACGAGCCTCGTTGGTGGTGTCGTTGGGCACGGCGACGGTTGCGCCGTCGGTCAGGGCATCAAGGGAAGCGGTCTTGCCGGCGTACAGGCCGAAGGGCTCGAAGTGGACGGCCTCGACGGAAACCAGGTGTGTGCCCTTCTCCTCATTGAAGGAATCCAGGTAAGGCTGATGCTGGAAGTAGTTGGCGTCGACCTCGCCCTCCTCGGTGACCGTGTTGGGCTGGACGTAGTCGGTGAACTCCTTCACTTCGAGCGTGTAGCCCTGCTCCTTGAGCTGGTCTGCCACGGCGTTGGTGAGGATCTCGGCGTGCGGGGTGGGGCTGGCGGCGACGGTGATGGTCTTGTCGTCGGAGCTGGAGTTGGAGCCGGAACCTGCGCAACCGGCCAGGACGCCGGCGGCCAGGACGCCTGCAGCGGCGAACGCCGCGAGCTTCTTCAGTGCTGACTTCTTCATGTAGGGTCTCCCTCCCATCGTTTCGCGCTTGGACGGCCCCGTGAGTTTGCGATCGGGGCGGCCAGGCGCCTTGTTTTGCGTGACGCCTAGTATACCGAGCGGGGATTTTTGGGCAATAGCTTTGCTCATACGAAAAGGCGGGTGGACGATATCTGCAAAATCGATAACCCAGTCTGCTATGGTGTAGAACGGGGGTGAACGGCGGCTGTGCGGTCGCCATCGGCATCGCAGTGCCATGTTGGCTGTCGCTCCGCGCCGGGGCGGCATCGGAATCCATATTGCATACCTATATATGTAGAGGTTGCGGGACTCGTTTGCAGGCGCGTTGCGTTCGTTGATTCCCACTTGTCTGGTCGGTAAAATAACGCTATTGAACAACTTGTCCATTATTGCCCGGATTGTTCAAAACGCAAAACGCAGCAAGCTGCGTCGCGAGGCCGTTATCGTCCGGTCATCGCGTGTTCGCAGCCTGTATACGCAAGAAAGGGGGGCATATGTCCACGCAACGAAGCTCCGCTTCGAACTCGGCGATAGCGTCTGTGGATACGCCGCTTGCCGCCGAGGATCGGCGCATCACGCGCTCGAAGCGCGCGCTGCGCGATGCGCTTGTGGAGCTGATCGAGGAGCGCGGCCTGACCAACTTCAGCGCCAGCGACCTGTGCGCCCGCGCGGACCTCAACCGCGGCACGCTGTACAACAACTTCGGCGACATGGAGGGCCTGCTCGCCGCCCTTGAGGACGACATCATGGCCGACCTGGAGAACCTCCAATCGCGCATGCAGCAGCTCAGCCTGAAGGATGTGCTGCGCTATCGCGTGAACAAGAAGCCCATGCCGTTCCTGGTAGGCCTGTTCGACTACCTGCGCGAACAGGGTGACTTCCTGCACGCGATCATGGGTCCGAAAGGCGACCCGAGCTTCGGCCCGCGCGTGCG
>CALEWN010000361.1 GCA_937925385.1 uncultured Senegalimassilia sp. | reverse complement strand
TCGCGTGTCTACCTGGGCGGCAAGCACGGTGTTGGGAACGCCGAGCTCGTTGTTCTGGTTGCCCTTCGTGGCGCACACGCTACCGGCCGCGGCGAGCACGTCGCGCACGAGGTTCTTCGTGGTGGTCTTGCCCGTGGACCCGGTGATGCCGATGACGCGGCCCTCAAGGCGATCGCGCCATGCGCGCGCAAGCGCCGTTACGGCGGCCTGGGTGTCGGGGACCTGGATGACGGCGGCCCCGGCGGCTGCGATTTCATCAGCCGAAGCCTGGTCGAGCGCGTGCTGCGCGAGCACGCATACCGCGCCCGCAGCCACGGCTGCGGCGGCGAAGGCGTGCCCGTCCACTCGCTCACCGGGCAGCGCAACGTAGAGAGCCCCGGGTTCGACGTTACGGGAATCCCAGGTCAAGCTGGTGATCTCCGTCTGATCGCTTACAGGGTCGATGGAAAAGGAGCCGCCCGTGGCACGGGCGGCTTCGTTGATGGTGAAACGCATTGGTTACTCACAAGCCCCTTCGCCGAATGCACGTTCAAGCTCCTCGCGGGCGACGACGCGGTCGTCGAAGGAGAGCACTTCCTTGCCTACAAGCTGATAATCCTCATGACCCTTGCCGGCCACCAGGATGGAATCGCCGGGTTCGGCGAGCTCGATGGCGCGCGCGATGGCGGCGCGGCGGTCGGGCTGCACGTCGAAGCGGCCCTCGCCCTGCCCCATGCCCGCCACGATATCGGCGATGATGGCATCGGGGTCCTCGGTGCGGGGGTTATCGGACGTGACCACGGCATGGTCGGCCGCAAGCGCGGCGCGGCCCATGATGGGGCGCTTGGACGCATCGCGGTCGCCGCCGCAGCCGAACACGCAGATGGTGCGGCCAGGCGTGAGCGCCATGATGGAGCCTAAGGCCTTCTCCAAGGCGTCGGGGGTATGCGCGTAGTCGACGAACACCGACACGCCGCCGTCATGCGGCGTATGCACGCGCTCGAGACGGCCCGGAATCTGCGGGGCCTCGCGCAGCGCATCGATGATGGTGGACACGCCGATGCCGAGCTGGATGCCGATGCCGAACCCGCACATGATGTTCTCGACGTTGAACTTGCCCACGAGCGGATAGTCGAACTCTTAGTAGGAGCCGCGCACGTTGAGCGTGATGGAGGTGTGCGTGGGATAGTACTGCACATCCTTGGGATGGATGAGCGCCGAGCGGTCGAAGCCCGTGGTGACCACGCTGTCGCCGGCCTCCGAGCAGCGGCGCAGCAGCTCCTTGCCCCACTTGTCGTCGATGCAGATGACGCGACGGGCAGGATAATCTTTGCTGAACAGGCGCGCCTTGGCCTCGAAATAAGCCTCGAAGGTGTGATGGTAGTCGAGGTGGTCCTGCGTCAAGTTGGAGAACGCCGTGACCGCAAACGACGAGGCGAACGTGCGCTCGAGGTCGAGCGCGTGGCTGGAGACTTCCATGGCGACCACGTCGCAGCGCGCATCGCGCATGCGGGCGAGCAGATGCTGCAGGTCGGGCGATTCCGGCGTGGTGTGCGAGGACTTCTCGTGCTCATCGCCGATGACGGTGCCCACGGTGCCGATGACGCCCGTACGCTTGCCCGCCACGCGGGCGATATGCTCCACCAGGTACGTGGTGGTGGTTTTGCCGTTCGTGCCCGTGACGCCTACCAGCGAAAGCGCACGCGACGGATCGTCGTAGAAGCGCGCCGACGCCTCGGCCATGGCCTTGCGCGTATCGGAGACGACCACTTCCGTGACGTCGGTGGCGTCGGCCAGATAGACCTTGCGCTCCACCACGAGCACCTTCGCGCCGCGGTCGATGGCGTCCTGGGCGAAGGTGTGGCCGTCGGTTTTCATGCCGACGATGCAGAAGAACGCGTCGCCGGGCTTGACTTTATCACTTCGATAGGCGATGCCCTCAACCTCATCTTGCGCGTTGCCGATGATGGTGCAGTCCATGCCTTCAAACAGTTCGGTGCAGGTCTTACCCATTTGGATACCTCACTCAGACGTAATCCCGAATCGATCGATTGCTGCAGTCATTATATCCTTAAAGATAGGCGTGACGACACCGTCCCCAGGAACCTCATTTGCGCCCACAAAGCATACGAGTTTGCTTGACGAATCCGCCAAAAAGCCCGTGAACGCCAAGTTGTACACGTTCTTGCGGTAGCCGCCGTTCTCCTCGTCATAGATCTCGGCCGTGGAGGTCTTGCCCTCCACGTCGAAGCCATCGATGGCCGCCTTCTTGCCCGTACCGTCGGTGACGACGGTCTTGAGCATCGACTGCATGTCGCTAAGCGCGTCGGTGTTGTCGATGACCTGGGTGGTGTCGTAGGTGGGCGTGGCGCCGCTTTGCGGCTTGCCGATGAGGAAGTGCGGCACGCACTCGACGCCGTTGTTGACGATGGCGCCGTAGAAGCGCGTCATCTGCAGCGGGGTAACCGACACGCCCTGGCCGAACGAGACGTTGTACGCCTGCACGGCCGACCACTGGTCGTAGGGCGCGAGCATGCCGAGCACGTCGGTGCCCTCCTCCCCTTCGCCGGGATAGTCGACGCCGGTATCGGAGTGCAGGTTGTAGCGGATGATGTGGTTGTACAGCTCCTCGAAGCCCATCTTCTCCGTGGCAAGCGAGATGCCGACGTTTGAGGACTGGTCGAGGATCTGGCGCAGCGTGAACGTGGCGTCGCCGCGCTCGTGGGCGTCGGAGATGGTGTAGCCGTCCGCGGTGATCGATGCCGGGCAGAACAGCCCGGAATCGGGCGTGAGCGTGCCCGTTTCCAAAATGGCCATGGCCGAGACCGACTTGAAGATGGAGCCGGGCTCGAGCAGGTCGGTCACGCACTTGAGCTGCATGGCGCCTTCCTTGACCTCGCTTCGATCGGCGGGGTTGAACAGCGGAAGGGATGCGGCGGCGTAGATCTCGCCGGTGGAGCCGTCCATGAGCACGGCAGAGCCGCCCGTGGCGTTGAGTCCCTTGCAGCCCGACGTCAGGGAGTCCTCCACCTGGCGCTGAAGCTCGATGTCGATGGACACGACGATGTCCTGCCCGTCGATGGCGTCCACCTTCTCGTGCGTGCCGCTGGGGATGAGCTGGCCAGTCTGGCCGTATTCCTGCTCCATGTAGCCGGGCGTTCCGGACAGCACGTCGTTGTACTCCGCCTCAAGGCCGCAGATGCCGTAATAGTATTCGCGATTGGTGTCCGAATCCACGCCGATGCTGCACGCGCCGACCACCTGGCCGCCCACCTGGGCGTTCGGGTACTCGCGACGGCTTTCGGAGACGTAGTGGATGCCCGAGGCGATGGTCTCGGCTTTGCGACCCGCCGCCTTGGCGTCGGCCGTCTCCTTGTTCTGCGCCTCCTCGACGCGCTCGGAGGCCAGCTGTTTGACCTCGTCGCCGACGCTGGTGTCGGCCTTGCGCTTGATGATGGAGTAGAACGTGTCGCTTGCGGTGACCTTCTCCAGATAGTCCTTCGCCTCGCCGCCGAGCACCTGCGCCAGGATGCCCGCGGTCAGGTTAGGGTCGCTCACCTCGGCGGGGTTGACGTAGATGGTGGTGGCGTCGACGCTGGTGGCGAGCACCACGCCGTTACGATCGTAAATGGTGCCGCGGCGCGGCTCGAGCACGATCTTGGACGTGCGCTGTGCCTGGGACTGCTCGGTGAACTCGGGGGCCTTGATGACCTGCAACCACACGAGCTTGCCGAAGAACAGCACCACGATAAGGGCGAACAGGAACAGCGGCGCAAGGGCGCGTTCGGCGTCGAGGAACGCGAGAAAGCCCGCAACGCCCGATTTGGGCTGGGCGGGCTGTTGGCGGGATGCGCCGTTTCGCGAGCGGGACACGCGCGCATCGCGCTCAGGGCGCGCGGCGTGGGAGCGGCTGCGCCCCGAAGCGCCGTGACGCCCGGAGCGGTATGCGCTACGGGCGTCGGTGCGGCTTGCGTGTTGGCCTGACGAACGGCCGGATCTGCTGTTGTTGGCGCGACGCTGGGCATCGCGGGCGCCGCCGTCGTTGCGCGGCGGGCGGTTTCGGTTCTGCATAACGGGCTACTCCCCGGCGTTGGTGGCGGTCTCCACGCTTCGGGACAGGGAAAGCGACCCATCGTCGTTGGTGGAAACCACGTCTTCGGGCATGTCGATGGTACCCACTTCCGCAGGCGCCGCCATGCCGAGCTTCTCGGCCTGCATGCGCACGCGGGTGGAATTGGAAAGCAGGCTTTGCGTGACCTCGAGCGAGCTGCCCTCGGCGCGGGCATCGTCGATCTGGCTGGAAAGCGCCTGAGATTGCATGGAGGTGGTCACGGTGGCCGCCGACAGGGTGAGTCTTGCGATGCCCACCAGGGCCAGGACCGCCATGACGATGATCGCGACCTTCAGCACGAGGCCGGGCGTGACGGTGGAGGCGGGAGCGGCGGTACGGGTGCGCTGGCCGGGCACGACGGAGATGCGCGTGCGCGGGGCGCGCTCGACGGCGCGTTCGGGATACAGGGAATACGCAGGCTGCGCGCTCATGCTCCACCTCCTTTCGTGTTTCTGCTTCGTTTACGGTGGCACGTTGCGCGAACAAGTTCGCTTGGTTGTCGTGTTGCTGCTTTTGTCGTGCTGCGCTACAGCTTCTGCGCCACGCGCAGCTTGGCGCTGCGGGCGCGTGGGTTGCGCGCTATCTCATCGGCCGTGGGGACGATGGGCTTTCGGGTAAGCACCTTGAGTATCGGCTCCTTGCCGCACATGCACACCGGAAGATCGGGCGGGCAGGTGCAGCGGTTCGCGAAGCTTTGGAACATATCCTTGACGATGCGATCCTCGAGCGAGTGGTAGCTGATCACGCAGATGCGCCCGCCGGGGTTCGCCCAGCGGATGGCAGCTTCCAGGCCGCTTTTCAGAACGTCGAGCTCGCCGTTCACTTCGATGCGCAGGGCTTGAAACGTGCGCTTGGCGGGGTGTCCGCCGGCACGGCGCGCGCTTGCCGGGATGGCCGCCTTGATGACGTCGACCAGCTGCGCGCTCGTTTCAAGCGGGGCCTTCTCGCGGGCGCGGATGATGAAGTCCGCGATGCGGCTGGCCCACCGCTCATCGGAGTAGGAGCGGATGATCCGAGTGAGGTCTGCTGCGTTGTAGGTGTTCACGACCTCTGCTGCGGTTAGGGTGTTTTTCCCCGGATCCATCCTCATATCAAGCGGGCCATCCTCCTTGAAGGAGAAGCCCCGTGATGGCGTGTCAATCTGAACGGAGGATACGCCGATGTCGAACAAAAACGCGTCCACACCGGGAACATCCACGCTCAGAAGCGCTTCGTCCATGTTGCCGAAGTTGTTGCGCACCAGTTCCAGATGCGGGCGCAGCTCATCGGGCAGCGAACCGAGTTTGCGGGCGGCCGCGGCAAGCGCCACGTCGTCCTGATCGATGCCGATGAGGGTGCCCCCGCATCCGATGCGCTGGGCAACTTCGAAGGAATGACCTGCCCCGCCGAGCGTTGCGTCCACGAACGTCTGCTGCGGTTTGAGGTTCAAGTGCTCGAGGCACTCGGGGAGCAGGACCGGTATATGCCGAAACTCTTGGTTTGCCAATTCGCTCACGCCTTCCGATTAGCTGAACAACACGCTCAAGTCGATGTCGTCATCCTGCTCATCGAAGCGCTTTGCGTCCCAGATCTCGAAGTAGCCCGTGTTGCCCAATGCAACGACGTCCTTGTCGATGCCGGCCTTCTGACGCAGCTCGGCGGGGATGCCGATGCGCCCGGCGTTGTCGACGCTGACGTTGTTGGCGCGGCTCTTCAGCTTGCGGCGCAAGCCGACGTGGGCCTTGGACGTGGGGTCGTAGCCGCCGAACTTGCTATCGAACAGCGACACGATCCAGTCCTCGAACGCCTGAGGCTCGAATGCGTACAGGCACTCGTCATCGGGACTGAGGGTTACCACCAGATCTTCCGAAAGGACCTTGCGAAACGCGGCGGGCAGGGACATACGGCCCTTGGCGTCTACCTTGTGTCGGTAGGAGCCGTTCATGTCGATCGGCTTGTCGACGCCTTCTGCCATGCCTTCCTTCCGCTGCTTTCCGTTTGCTCCGTTCGGTGTTTGGGATTCTACCCCACTTCATCCCACTTCGCAACATCTTGCGGCACGTTTTGGGCGGTTTTGCACACACGTTGACCCCTTGTAACCTGTCTGATTCATTCGTAAAACAGGTGGTTTCGAGGGTGGTTTCCATATGGTGCGCAAGGTGCTTCGCCAACCACAATATATAGATTTGCGTTTGGGCGAACATCGGGTGGGATGAAGTGGGAAAGCAATTGTGCGGATTCGGTGGCGTGGGG